>JANMIX010000782.1:0-1913 GCA_031376015.1 Acidimicrobiia bacterium
CCCGGCCGGCGGCGCCGTCAACGCCGCTGCGGGTGCCTCGAAGCGGTCCTCGAGCCGCTGCAGGCTGTCACGCACGTCGCGCAGCACCGACATCTGGCTGTGCAGCCAGTAGGCGAAGTAGCAGACGACGCCCATACCCACGAGGACGAGGCCGAAGATGCCACCGGACACGAGGTAGGGGATCTGCTCGAATACCCGTGTCGTGTGGGCGGCGCCGTACCAGCCGAGGAGGACGACCAGCGCCCCGAGGGGCAGCAGGATCGACCCGGCGGTCAGCAGGGTGCGCTCGTTCACGGTGATCTTCGAACGTCGCCGCAACTGGGCCAGGCTGGCGGCCAGCGTGGTGTCGGCGGGCGCTTCGGCGGGCTCTTCGGTCAAGGCGCCGAGCGTACCCAGCCTCGGTGCGATGTCGGTCATGTTGCTCCCTCCAAGGGACAGCTCGACGGGGGTGTCTCGACCATCTCCCAGGTGGCGGCGCGCACCGCGCGGCCGATCAGGAGGCTTCCGAGCAGCACGAGCAGAATCCATCCGAGTCCGATGCCGTCCACCAGGGCGCGGATCGGCTGGCCGAAGCCGCTGGTACCGGTTGTGGTGGTGCGGGTCCCGCCACCGTTGTTGGCGCTGGCCGCCGGCGGCGTGGTGGTGCCCGGTGTGTTGGAGAATCCACCACCGGACACATCCGGCGGGGGCAAGGCCGGGCCGTTGTCGACAGGAACCACCGGGGGGCCGCTACCTCCGTCGTCGGTCGGGGGCGGCACCAAGGTGTCCAGCGACGCGGTGGCCGCAGTCCTCGCTCCGCCGATGGCGTACACGAAGACGTTCTCGCTCGGGTTGCCGGGCGGCTTCCAGATGATGAACAGCGAGCCGGCGGTGTCGGATCGGGTCGAGGAGGCGGCGTCGGTGGCGTGCATGGGTTGAGAGACGGCCACCGTGTAGCCCGCGCCGGACAGCGCCTGGTTGGCGATCTGGTTGGCCACTGCGTTGGCCGGCTGACCGGCGGTGCCGATGTGGAAGCCTGCCTCATCGACATAGGCGGGCTGGTCGGCCACCGTCATGCCGCTGACGACCGTGAAGCCGGTGCCTGCGAAGGACTTCCCGTTGGTGGACGTCTCAGCGTGGCTGATGACCGACTTGATCTTGATGACACCGCCGAAGTTCATGTTCGAGACCGAGCTGTCGGCGCTGGCCTGGACCTTGTTCGATTCCATCTGGCCGACGCTGGCGGTCGACACGTTGCCGAAGCTCATTGCGTCGGGCTGGCCGGGCGCCGGGCCGGGCTGGCGTGAACCGTCCATCGCTCCCGTCGCTTGCGACAACACGTCGGTCACGTGGCTGGTGAGGTTGGTTCCGGGTGCGTCGTAGGTGTCGTCCGGCTTGGTGCCGGTGCTGGCCTCGGCCCGCACCGGATAGCTGGCGGCCGACTTGTTGTCGACCACCGCGTGGTACAGCGCATCGGGCACATGCGCGCTGGGAAGGCCCTGCGGAGGACTCACGTCCTTGGGGAAGAGCAGACCCAACAGCGCTCCGCCGTTGGCCTCGGTGGCGCCGGGCCAGAACACCGTGGAGAGGGCATAGGCGCTGGGGCCGTTGGAGAGCAGGATCGAGGCCTCCGGAGCGGCGGCCTGACCTTCGGGGTGGGCGTTGGCCGACGGCTCGTCCTCGCTGAACACCACACCTTGCGAAGTGCCGGTGACAGAGAACGACGCGAAGACGAGGCTGTCGTCGGCCAGCGCCTGGTGGGCCCCGACGCCCACGCCGGCGCACACCAGGGTGAAGCCGGCCAGCAGTTGGAGGTGGCGACGTCTCATGCGGAGCTCCCGAGGTAGGCGCTGGAGAGTTCAGGGGCCACGTCGGCGGCCTCACCCAGCAACGTGATGCGACCGTGCTGCATGACCGCCGCGTAGTCGGCCACC
>JANMIX010000502.1:0-7502 GCA_031376015.1 Acidimicrobiia bacterium
CGTGGACGTCGCCATGTTCGACGCCCTCATCTCGATGACCGACGTGGTCACCAACTTCTGGTCGATGGGTTTGCGCGGCGGCAACATCGGCCCGCTCATCGCCGACGGGTTCCGGGCCCGTGACGGTTGGTTCATCGTGCAGGTGGGCCGGGAGCATCAGTTCGCCCGGTTCGTCGAGCTCCTCGGCCATCCCGAGTGGGTCGACGACCCGCGCTTCGCCAGCCGCCAGGGCTGGGTCGATCACCTCGAGACGGTGTTGCGTCCCGCGGTCGAGCAGTGGGCGTCGACCCTCACCAAGCTCGAGGCCTGCAGCGCCCTGGGCGCGGCCGGCATCGCCGCGGGGCCATGCTTCACCGACGAAGAGGTGGTGCGCGATCCCCATGTGGCCGCCCACCGCATGCTGGTGCCCATCGAGCGCACCGACGGGATCGACCAGCCGGTGCTGGTGCCGGGGAACCCGGTGAAGTTCTCCGACATCTCCGACGGTGACGAGGAAGGGGTGCGGCCACCCTGGCTGGGCGAACACACCGATCAGGTCCTGGCCGAGGCCGGCCTCGACTCCGCCGAGATCGAGGAGCTGCGCACGGCCGGTGTGATCGCCTGAGGCTCGCCGCCGGCGATGCCGGCTCGGTGTTCCCTTCAGGGCCTGCCGGCGTGAGGAACCTCGACCGTGGTGGTCAGCAGAACCGACTCGCGGCTCTCGGCCCGGCTGGTGGCGAAGAAGTCGGGGGCGGCGGTGACCAGCAGCGTGCGCCCATCGCTGCCGCCCAGCATGCAGCCGAACACGGTGAGCCCGTCGGGAGCGGGAACCTCGTCGAGTATCTCCCCACCCTCGCGGACCCGGATGACCCGCTGGCCGAGCACGTCCGCGGTCCACACACATCCCTCCGCATCGAGGGTGCATCCGTCCGGAGCTGTCCGCATGGCCCGTAGTACCTCATCGGCGGGACCGGGGTCCGGCGCCCTCTCACTCAGCAGCGCCCACACTCGGCGGTCGACGAGCTGGCCGCCCGGTGTGACGGTGAAGGCGGTGATGCGGCCTGCGAAGGTCTCCGCCACGAGCATCGTTCTGCCGTTGGCGGTGAACACCATGCCGTTGGGGAAGAAGAGCGCCTTGGCGGCAACAGAGGCGAACCCGTCCTGTTCCACCCGTTTGAGCGATGTCGAGGCGGGGTCGGCGCCGGTCATGAGGTCGAAGCCGAAGTCACCAACATAGACGCGGTCGGAGGGGTCGACCACCAGATCGTTGAGCCAGCCCTTGCAGTACGGGCCCAGATCGGCGATTTCCCGAATGCCTTGGTCGCGGTCCCAGTGCAGGATCTTGTGGTCGAGCATCGAGGCGATCACCATGGTGCCGTCCGAGAGCCAGTCCAATCCGCTGGGCTGGCCCGGCACGTCGACGACGGAGACGAGACCCCGCCCGTCCTCACCCACCGTGACGATCTCGCGCCGGTAGAAGTCCGACGCCCACCATCGCCCGTCGCGCCATCGCGGGGCTTCGAAGAAGCTTCCGCCCTCGGCGAACGGTGCGAGCGCCCCAGCGGCCATCCCCTCAGCCTCGCGCGACACCGCGCCACTGGTGCGCACCGGTGGGGAGCCCGCGCTCGGACGGACCAACGGTAGGGTCGAGCGGGATCAGAAGGAGCAGAGATGACGATGGAGTACCGCCGGCTCGGCCGAGCCGGGATCAAGGTGAGCGTGCTGTCCTTTGGCTCGTGGGTGACGTTCGGGCCGCAGCTGGATTCCGGTCTGGCCCGCGACTGCCTGGCCGCCGCCGGGGAGGCCGGGGTCAACTTTTTCGACAATGCCGAGGCCTACGCCGGCGGGGAGTCGGAGAGGATCATGGGACAGGCGCTGGCGGAACTGAAGTGGAAGCGCGAGACCTACGTGGTCTCCACCAAGCTCTTCTTCGGTCTCACCGAGGGGCCCAACACGTACCACACGCTCAACCGCAAGTACCTGCTCCACGCCATCGACGGGTCCCTCGAGCGCTTCGGGCTCGATTTCGTCGACGTGCTCTTCTGCCACCGTCCCGACCCCGATACCCCGATCGAGGAGACGGTGTGGGCCATGTCCGACATCATCTCGTCGGGCAAGGCGCGCTACTGGGGAACCTCGGAGTGGTCGGCGGAGGAGATCCGTGCCGCCTGGGAGGTGGCCGACCGCCATCACCTGCACAAGCCTGTGGTGGAACAGCCGCAATACAACATGCTCGAACGACGGCGCGTCGAGCGCGAGTACGCCCGGCTCTATGACGACATCGGTCTCGGTCTCACCACCTGGAGTCCCCTGGCG
This sequence comes from Acidimicrobiia bacterium, assembly GCA_031376015.1. GTDB lineage: Bacteria > Actinomycetota > Acidimicrobiia > Acidimicrobiales > JACDCH01 > JANMIX01. Next base: position 2,296 of record JANMIX010000502.1, read on the forward strand.
TCGGGCCTCCTGTCGGGCAAGTACCTCGACGGTGTGCCCGAGGGGAGCCGGGCCACGCTCCCCGGTTACGAATGGCTGCGCTCCCTGCTGACCGACCCGGCACGGAACGACAAGGTGCGGGCGCTGGCCGGTGTAGCCCGCGAACTCGACTGCACCCTCTCCCAACTCGCCATCGCCTGGTGTGCATCCAACCCGCATGTGTCCACGGTGATCACGGGTGCCAGCCGGGTGGAGCAGGTGATCGAGAACATGGGCGCGCTCGACGTGCTCGAGCGTATGGACGCCCCACTGCGGGCACGACTGCAGGACCTCCTGCCCTGAGCGCCGAATCCTTCGACGGAGCGTCCGCCCCAGGCGCGGTCGACGCGGTCGGTACCCCCGGCGAGGGGCGAACCGACCCGAGGCTGGTGCGCCACCTGGCGCAATGGCTGGGCGCATGGCCGCCCGCAGGCAAGGTCACGGTGACCACCGCTCCCAACCGGGAACTTCCGGGTTGGGATGGTCAGGTGCACGCCGTCATGGGCGTTTCGGACGCTCGGGGCGACCTGATGCTGTCGGTGCCGGCCGAGGTGCTGGCAGCGGTTCGGGCGGCGGCCCCCGATCTCGCCGCCATTGGCTCGGTGCTGGGAGGCACGCTGACCGCCGGGATCTACCGCTGGACGGTCGACCCTGCGCCGTTGGAGCCGCTCGGGCAGTGGGTGCCCTCCGACGATCCCCGTCTGCCTGACTGGCTGCGCCCGTTCGGCGGTGAGGTACTGGCGGTCATCGAAGCGGATCATTACGTGGCGGGTGTGGGCCTGAAGCGCCACGACGACCTCGCATGGGAAATCAGCGTCGGCACCGAGCCCGAGGCGAGGGGTCGCGGCTTGGCCCGACGCCTGGTGGCCACCGCGGCGCGTCGCGTGGTCGACGAGGGTCGGGTCGTCACCTACCTCCACGTGGCGAGCAACGTGGCCTCCGCCGCGGTGGCGGAAGCGGCCGGCTTCGCGGATCGTGGTTGGCGGGTCTGGGATCTAGGCTGAAGACGTGACCGACCTCTGGATCGATCCCGATCTGCGGAGCACCGACGAGGGTGACCACGATCGCTTCAGCCACTTCGTCCGCAAGGATCAACTCACCAGGGCACTGGTGGAGGGGACCGCGGTGGTTGCGCTGTGCGGCAAGAAGTGGGTGCCCTCGCGTGATCCCCAGAAGTTCCCCACCTGCCCCGCCTGCGCCGAGATCATGGGCATGATCCCGGATACGCCCAGTGGCGGCGGTTCCGACAACTGAACGGAACCGGTGTCGGCGTGCGTGCATTCGTCGGGTCCGGGGTGGGCGATGGACTAAAAGGTGGGGCGTGAAGGTCGTCGTCCTCTTCGAATCGCTTACGGGGAACACCCGTCGCGCCGCCGAGCTCATCGGAGGCGCGATTCACGCCCAAGGCCACGAGGTGGCGGTGCGACCCGTCACGGCGTTCGACTACGGCGAACTGGCGGCCGCCGATCTGGTGGTGGTGGGAACCTGGGTGGACGGTTTCATCGTGGCCGGTCACCGGCCCGGGAGACCCGGCCGCCTGCGGGCGCTGCCGGCCCTGGACCGCAAGCAGACGGCGGTCTTCATGACCTACGCCGTGCATGCCGGCAAGGCGCTCCGCAAGACCGTGAAGTTGCTGGAGGGACGCGGGGCACAGGTGATCGCGTCGAAGTTGATCAAGCGGACCGATCTCGAGGGCGGGGCAACCGAGTTCGCCGCAGCGGTCCTGGCTGCATCCAGAGTCGGCGCCTGAGCGTGTGCGCCGTCTGCTTCTGTGCGGCGCAGATGATCCCTGCCGTTGCCATGGGAGGCCGGGCCCTGCTGGTCAGGCGCCGCGGCGTCTCGGTGGGGCCCGTCGCCGAGGACTCGGTGCGGCTCACCGCCAGCGGGCCCGTCGACAACCCCGAACCTGAGTCCGCCGCACACCGTGCCCCACGCCACCTGACGGCCACTGCCCACGCGGCGGCAGGCGACGAGGCGATGGAGCCGGCGGGCGCGGAAGGTCGGGTGCCCGAACCCGTCTAGGCCGAGGTACCCACATCTCGGGCCGGTCCGCTCGGACCGGCGCCCTTCGCCCGGGCAACTTCGTGGGCGGCGGCACGGTCCCAGAGCCGGCGGCCGAAGAGGCGCCAACCGAGAATCACGGTGATCGTCCAACCGACGACGCCGATGACGGTGTGAAGGGCGAACGTCCCCCATCCGGGGAACGGATAGGACACCTTCTGCACCCAGTACGGCCCACCCCAGGACAGGTCGATGACCTCGGTTCCCCGTGCCGGGTTGAGCAGCCGGGCCCAGGCAAACCAGGCCACGATCCGGCAGGCCCCATAGATGAACCAAGCCCGGTAGGCGGCCAGCAGCGCCGAGTTGTTCATCCCGAAAGTGCGCTGTAGCCAGGCCCAGGCGCCCGGGTCATTGGGCACCACCGTCTCCTCGAAGTAGCGGCGGCTGAGCACGCTGGCACCGGTGAGCACGACGAAGAACCAGAACACGTCCCACACGCCGCCGAGGCTCGAGTAGTAGGCGGCGGCGTCGCCGTAGCGGCCCTGTTGGGAGGCGTAGGCCCACATGTCGGTGGAGTAGTGCTGGGTGGTGAACGGGAAGAAGATCATGGTGCCCACCGAGTCGAACGTGTCGGTCAGCACGTGGGCGGTGGTGCCCACCAGCAGGCCCACGCACCATGCCCGGTTCTTCCAGATGCCCAGCGCCAGGAGGGAGGCCACGAAGGCCATCAACAGTGAGTGGGTCGGTCCCACGCCCGGCCACCCCCGGTGGTACCGGTACGGCGTGGAGGCCTTGATCAGCTCCAGGTTGCCGATGTGCAATCCGTACACGGGGAGTTTGGTGAAGAAGTCCGGCAGCAGACAGCCGAACAGCAGTGCTACATAGGACGCCTTCACCTTCACGTGCTTCTGCAACACGTAGGACTCGAGCTCGTGGGCGGCCCAGCTCACCGGCGACGATCCCGGGTGAAGATCATCAGGACAGCCACCACCGAGACGGGCCCGCAGACCCAGTTGAGGAGCGCGGTTCGGATGAGGGCGCCCCCGACGATGAGCACCAGCACGGCGCAGACGTAGCCGAGTCGTTCACGTTGCTTGAGTGACATGCGGACCTGTGAGGGGAAGGGGGGTCTGGCGACTCTAGGCGCCGGTGGGCGCCCGATCGGTCAACGGCCCGCTGCCGTCTCCGTCGTGGAGTGGCATTCGCGCTGCACCCGGTAGGCGGTATAGGCCGGCGTGCGCTCGACCACGCTCACCGCCACGCCGCCGACGCAACGACCCTCGGCGGCGAGCGTGTTGAGCAACGCCTGCTCGTTGGTGCGGAAACGGTGGTAGTTCGCCTGGACCAGCACGTAGTCGACCTGCCGGCGCGTCAGGAACCGCGTGTAGGTGCCCACGTCGGGGAAGCTGCGCCAGTTGAGGCTCTCCGGGAAGAACTCCGAGTCGAGGTGTCCTCCCGCCCTCACCACGGCATAGGGGGCCCACTTCCGGTCGCCCCAGGCAAGCACCCGGTACGTCTCGCCGGGTCGCACCACAGGGCTGGCGGCCATCTGGGCCGAGAGGGGGTCGGGTGAACGCACCATCGCCCCCCAGCCCATGTTCATGCTGGAGAACGGGAGGCTGAGCAACTGGTACACGACGAGGCCGGCGGCCACCCGGGCGGCGCCGCGGGCGATGCCCCGTCGCTGCAGGTACAAGAGCCCGAAGGGGACCAGGAGCACCAGTGATCGCAGGGCCACCGTCTCGATCTCGATCCACAGGCTGAGCCACGGCGACGTCTCCTCCGCCACCGGGGAGGTCAGTACCAGCGCCGCGGCTGGCAGGGTGATCACCACGCCCACCATCCAGCGCTGGATCAGCGCGCGCCGGTCCTCGGGATGCCGCCACGCCCAGCACAGCACCACCGCGGCGGTGAGGGGCATCAGCACGGCGGCATGGGTCACCTGGGCGGCGGCGGCCAGCACCGTGGCCCATCCGCGGCGTTCCCGGCGCCAGCAGCCGATCGCGCCGAGCAACATGGCAGCGGCCCACATGAAAGGGAGCTGGCCGAGCAGGAGACCCTCGGCGAAGGCCGGGTTCACCAGCACGGCGGTGGCCCACCAGCCCTTCTTCAGCTCAGGGAAGGCGTAAAAGGTTGCGAGCACCATCAACAGCCAGCCCACCCCCAGCGTGAGGGTCACCGACCACTCGCCCATGAGGGGCCACAGGATCACTGCGAACATCCAGGGGATGAACCCGTAGGGAAAGGTCAGCGCCTCGCCGTGCCCGAGCACGACCATGTGGAAGGGCAGGCCGTGGCCTTGCCAGAGGTTCTCGGCGGCCCACCAGACATGCACGTAGTTGGAGAGCGTGTCGCTGGAGATGACCTCGCGGTGGCGCAGCAGCAGTACCAGGATCACCGTCCAGCCCAGGATCACCCCCCAGCGGAACTTGTGACCATGGCGGTGATGTTCCGCAGGAAGGTCTCTGGCGATACGGTGCGCCGGTGCCGGAATCGAGGTGGGTGCGGCCGCCATCATCCACGCTCCGGGCCGTGGCCGCCGGCCATCTCGATGCGCTGCCGGTGGCACTGGCACTGTCGGGCGCGAACGACACCCCGACCACTCGAGTGGCGCTCACCGCGATCGCCATGGCGGCGGCGCTGGTGGTGCGGCGCCGGCTGCGGCGGGGCACCCCGTCGGGTATCGCGGCGTTGGGCGGCACCGCCCTGGCGCTCACCGCCGTCGCGTTGCACGGTGTGACCCCGCGTGGCGTCATCACGGTGCTGTTCGGGGTGGTGCTGGGCGGGGGAGCCGGTCTGCTGCAGCGGGGCATGACCGCCCGGGGTCTGCGCCGGAGGCTCGGTCTGATCTTGGGCGTCGGCGAGATGGCGATGGGACCGGTGCTGTTGGGGCGCAGCGACACCTTGCGTCTGGTGGCCGGGGCGGTGCTCGTCGCCGGCTTGCTGGTGGCCATCCGGCTTCGCCAGCAGGCACGTTGCGGGACGCGTCCCGAGGCCCGGCGGGGTCCGAACCAGGATCGCCGGGCCCGCACCGAGCGCCGCTTGATCGGCGCCACCGGGACGCTCGCGGCGCTGCTGGCCCTGTGGGTTCCGGCCAATGACCCGACGGTGGCCTGGTACGGGCACGCCATCAGCCACGGCGACCGCGGTGGGCGCCAGGTTGCGCTCACCTTCGACGACGGGCCCGA
>JANMIX010000507.1:0-3477 GCA_031376015.1 Acidimicrobiia bacterium
AGGTTGCCTTCAGGTTGTCCACATGCTGTGGTCAAGGCTGTGCATAGGTGGTGGCGGCGGTACGGGACGTAGTGCCCAGCCCCCGACAGCGGCACTCAACGCCCGGGCTACGGACTCGATCAGGGGGACCAGGTCAGTGACCGGCCCGAGGTCGCACATCACCGCGGGCATTCGGGTTTCCCGCAGCACCGTGAGTCGCATCCCGTGGGGCTCATCGGCGCAGGTCAGGCCCGCTGTTCGCAGCTCGCCGAGCACCGATTCCGCCAGGCGCCGGCCCCCAGCGGATTCGTATCCCTCCGTCCGGTAGAAGTACGCCTGCGACGGCCCGGTCTCCCGGGGGGCGATGCCCAGGAAGCATTCGGCGCCGAACAGGTTGGCCGCCGCCGCCTGCGCGCTCTCGTTGGGTTCGTGGAGCACCGCCACGGTCGCACCCATCTCCGCCAGCGCCCGACCGCACTCGTCGGCCAGCGCGCCGGCGCCGCCGGTCTCACCGATGACGATGCGGTGGGCTTCGAGGGTGGACATCAGATCGCGCAGCGCCTCCGCCTCTCGAAGGTGGGTCACGGTGGTGCCCGGATCGCGCACGAAGCGTCGTAGGGCGGCAACGGTGTCAGGGCCACTCACTCCGTCGCTGGTCAGGCCGGCATTGCGTTGGAAGTCCGTCACCGCGGCTGCAGAGTGGGGACCGAAGATGCCATCGACGCGCCCGGTGTCGAATCCCAGCGAGCCGAGGTCTCGTTGTAGATGGGCCACGTCGTCGCCCCGCAACATCGGCGAGCGCAGGTACAGCATGCGGTCGCCGAGCCGGTAGCCCGCCTCGACCAGCGAACTCCAGGTCTGGGGACCCACCGTGCCGTCGACGCGGAGGCCCCGAGCCTCCTGGAAGGCGCGCACCGCCCGCTCGGTGGCGGGGCCGAAGCAGCCGGGCTCATCGTCGCTGTGAATGTCGAGGGCCTCGAGACGGGCCCGGAGATCATCGACGGCTTGTCCGGTAGCGCCAGCGTGGAGTGGGAGTTCAGGAGTCATGGGGACGCGAAACCGGCCTGAGCCAAAGTGGCTCAGGCCGGAAACCGTACCCCCGGAGGGCCTGGCAGACCTCACACGAGGTAGTCGACCAGCTCCTCGAGCAGTTGGTTCTTGCCCTTGGCACCCACCATGCGCTTCACCGGTTGGCCATCCTTGAACAGGATGAGGGTGGGAATGCTCATGACCTCATAGCGGCGGGCGGCGTTGGGATGCTCATCGACATTCAGCTTGGCGATGCGGAGCTTGCCGGCATGCTCGCCGGCGATCTCCTCCAACACGGGGGCGATCTTCTTGCAGGGCCCGCACCACTCGGCCCAGAAGTCGACCAGCACGGGTTCGGATGCTGCGCCGATCTCCTCGTCGAAGGTGGCGTCGGTGAGGGCGCCGATTGCTTCACTCATCAAGGGTTCCTTTCGTGTGGCGGCTCTCAACACCCTCAGGGGTGAGAAGATTCCAACCACCGTTCGACATCGATGGCGGCCATGCATCCCGAGCCGGCGGCGGTGATGGCCTGGCGGTAGACGTGATCCTGCACGTCGCCGCAGGCAAAGACGCCATCGACGTTGGTGGAGGTGGCCCCCGTACCCAGCCCGGTGACCAGATAGCCGTTGTCCTCCATGGTCAGCTGACCCTTGAACAGATCGGTGTTGGGTTGATGTCCGATGGCCACGAACAGGCCGGTCATCGGCAATTCCTCGACCTCGTCGGTGAGGACGTCGCGCACCTTCAGGCCGGTCATCTTGTTGTCGCCCAACACGTCGGTCACCACTGAGTTCCAGCGGAACTTGATCTTGGGGTTGGCCAGCGCTCGGTCCTGCATGATCTTGGACGCACGCAGCGCATCGCGCCGGTGAATGAGGGTGACCGAGGAGGCGAACTTGGTCAGGAAGATGGCCTCTTCCAGCGCCGAGTCCCCGCCGCCGACCACAGCGATGTCGTGCTCGCGGAAGAAGAAACCGTCACACGTCGCGCAAGTGGACACGCCGTGGCCCAGCAGCCGGCTCTCGTTGGGCAGGTCGAGCATCAGGGCCTTGGCCCCCGTGGACACGATGATGGTTCGGGCCCGGTAGGTGGGCTCGGCGGCAGTGGGGTCGCCCACCCACACCTCGAACGGCGAGGCGGACAGGTCGACGCGGCTGGCCTTCACGGTTTCGAGGCGGGCCCCGAAGCGCTCGGCCTGCGCCCGGAACGCCGCCATGAGCTCGGGGCCCATGATGCCGTCTGCGAAGCCGGGGTAGTTCTCGACCTCGGTGGTGAGCATGAGCTGGCCGCCGGGCTGGTCGCTGGTGGAGGAGACTTCGCCCTCGAGGACCAGCGGGGCCAGATTGGCCCTTGCGGTGTAGATCGCGGCAGTCAGACCGGCAGGCCCGGAGCCGACGATGAGGACGTCGTGGACGTCAACGGACATGAGAATTCCTCCAAATGGACAGTGGCGCCCTCAACCATCGGGCGAAGCTCGGTGTTCCCGTCAGCTCGCCGGTTGGCGCGGTGCACGGGCCTTGCGGAACAGGAAGAGCCCGGCTGCGCTCAGCAAGAGACCGACGATGAGGTGAGCGGCCCACATGTGTTCTTCGCCGAACACGGAGTCGGGCAGGTACACGTTGGTGATCCGCAGGAGCAGGATCACCCCGAGGACCGACACGATGCCACCGAGTACGGCGGCGAGCAGGCCGTAGACGACGGCGCGGGCGAGGGTGAGGACCGGTCCGGTGATCTTGTCGTGGGCCACGCCGACCGTGGAGACGATGGCGTCCGCGGCCTGTGCGGGCCAGTCATCGGTACGAACGTGCGAGTGGCGCAGGGCATTGACCTCGGCAGGCATGGAGCCGGAGCGTAGTCTCCGAGGCCATGTCCGCTCCGGAGCGACCCCCGTTCACCGCCCGATCGGCCGGCGTGCTGGTCGCAGTGCTCCTGCTGTGCTGGCTGGCCGCCCTGATCCTGGGGGAGTACGAGTTCGACGGCCTCCTCCCGTGGATCGGTGGGCCCCTCTACGGCACTGTGATCGGCGAGATCATCGTGGAAGGCGGCCATCACCGGTCCTGGCCCATCACCGGGCTGGGGGCGGTGATCGCAGGTGGCTCGTTCTGGCGGGCGGCCGAATTGTCGACCGCAGACGGCCTGCGGGAATTCCCCGCCGCGGCCTGGGCCGGGGTGGCGCTGGCCGTGGTGGCGGTGGTGGTGCGCACCGCTCCGTCGCGCCGCCGCCCGCCGCCCGAGCAAACCCTGCCTGATCACGCGGCCTGATCACGCGGCCTGATCACGCGGCTTGACCACGGGCAGACGGCGTTTCTCAGAGCTGCGTGCGGAGCAACTCCCCGCAATCGAGCGTGCGTACGAGCATGACCTGCCCCTCACTGGTTGCCAGGACCTGGACAACGACCGGCGTTCCGTCGACGGTGGCGTTGTAGGTCGACAGCACCTCCTCAGGACCCTGCGGACACGGCGGCGAGG
>JANMIX010000813.1:0-2910 GCA_031376015.1 Acidimicrobiia bacterium
GATCGGCCAGCGCGAGGTGGTGGCATGACCACCCTCGAACCTGATCCCAACGCCGAACCCACCAACGGCGCCGGCGCCGACGGCACCGTCGAGTTGACACCGGCCCCCAAACTGGCGGCCACGGAAACCCGGGCCGCCGGACGCTTCAACGCGGCGGGCATCCCCACCGAACGCTCCAAGGACTTCGGCAACGCGGTCCGCCGACTGGGCGGACTGCTCAAGCCCGATCGTCTCGTCCTCGGCATCGTCGCGGTGCTGGCGGTGTGCGCCACTGTGCTCAACGTGCTCGGCCCGAGGGTGCTGGGCCACGCCACCGACCGCATCGTCCGAGGGGCACTGAGCCCCACCGGCATCAACTTCGGCGAGGTCCACAACATCCTGTTGCTGGCCATCGGCCTCTATGCGGTGTCGGCGCTGCTGCAGATCCTCGTGGCGTACCTCCTGGCCGGTGTGGTGCAGCGATTGATGTACCAGTTGCGGGCGCTGGCCCAAGCCAAGCTCGACCGGTTGCCGTTGCGCTACGTGGACCACCAGGCGCGCGGCGACCTGCTCAGCCGCGTGACCAACGACATCGACAACATCGCCCAGAGCCTCCAGCAGACGCTGAGCCAGATGCTCACCTCCGTGTTGTTGCTGGTCGGCGTCGTGATCATGATGTACACGATCTCGCCGCTGCTTGCGACGGTGGCCATGGTCACGGTTCCCGGTTCGATCTGGGCCATGAAGTTCATCGCCGGCAAGGCTCGGCCCCGCTACATCGCCCAGTGGGGGGCCACCGGTGCGTTGAACGGCCAGATCGAGGAGACCTTCACGGGGCACGCCATCGTGAAGTCGTTCGGGCGCCAGCACGAAGCCCAGGAGCGGTTCCGGGCCAAGAACGACGAGTTGTTCGAGTCGTCCTTCGGGGCCCAGTTCATGTCGAGCCTCATGCAGCCGGCCACGATGTTCATGGGCAACGTGCAGTACGTGCTCATTGCCGTGGTCGGGGGGCTGCGGGTGGCGAGCGGGGCGATCTCCATCGGCGACGTACAGGCGTTCATCCAGTACGCCCGGACGTTCTCGATGCCGCTCACGCAGTTGGCGTCGTTGATGAACGTGTTCCAGTCGGGCATCGCGTCACTGGAGCGGGTGTTGGAGTTCCTCGATGCCGAGGAGCAGGAGGCTGACGCGGAGTCGACCCCGGCGCCGCCGGTGCGAGGTCGCGTGACCTTCGAGGACGTGTCGTTCTCCTATGACCCGAGCCGCCCCCTCATCGAGGGCCTGTCGCTGGTGGCCGAGCCGGGCCAGACGATCGCCATCGTGGGGCCGACCGGTGCGGGCAAGACCACGCTGGTGAACCTCATCATGCGGTTCTACGAACTCGACGGCGGGCGGATCACTCTCGACGGCAGGGACATCACGTCGATGCCCCGAGCCGAGTTGCGCTCGAAGATGGGCATGGTGTTGCAGGACACGTGGCTGTTCGGCGGGAGCATCCGCGACAACATCGCCTACGGGAATCCCCACGCCACCGAGGAGCAGATCCTGGAGGCGGCGAGGGCCACCTACGTGGACCGGTTCGTGCACTCGTTGCCCGAGGGCTACGAGACCCTCATCAACGAGGAGGGCGACAACATCAGCGCGGGCCAGAAACAGTTGCTCACCATCGCCCGGGCGTTCCTGGCCGATCCGGCGATCCTGATCCTCGACGAGGCCACCAGCGCGGTGGATACCCGCACCGAGGTGCTGATCCAGGAGGCGATGAACGCGCTGCGAGCCCAGCGGACCAGCTTCGTGATCGCCCACCGCCTGTCCACCATCCGAGGCGCCGACATCATCCTGGTGATGGAGAACGGCAGGATCGTCGAGCAGGGATCGCACGCCCAACTGCTGGCCAAGGGCGGCTCGTACTACGAGCTCTACAACTCCCAGTTCGTGGCCCCCGCCAGCGAGGTGGCCTGAGGGCGCCGTTCAGCGGGGCGTGGTCAGCGCCGCCCCGGTTCGGGTCGAAGTATCGGTGGATGCAGCAATGTGGCCGGCCCCGGCCGGAAACGCGCCGCCGGCCGCCCGCGGTCCTCTCGCGGTGACCGTGGGGGTGTCTCGCCAGCTTCCACCACGAACCTGGGATCGGCGGTGAGGACCTTCCGGCGAAAGTTGGCTGGCTGCAGCGGAACTCCCCAGATCGCCTCGTAGACCTGGCGAAGCTGGCGCAGGGTGAACGGGGCTTCGACGAACGCGGTGGCGAGCGTCGTGTACTCGAGCTTGGCCTTCGCCCGCTCGATCCCGTCGGCGACGATGCGGTCGTGGTCGAAGGCCAGTGACGGAAGCTCGTCGGCCGGCCACCAGCGCGCGTCGGCCGCGTCGGTCCCGGCGACGGGAACAGGCAGGTCGGGCATGAGGGCCAGGTACCCCACGGTGACGACCCGACCTCTCGGGTCGCGTTCGGGCGTTCCGTAGGTGGCGAGTTGCTCGAGATGACCCTCGAAGCGTTCGACTCCGGTCTCCTCCTGGAGTTCGCGCCTCGCCGCAGCGTCGAGATCCTCGTCCATCCGCACGCGGCCGCCCGGAAGCGCCCACCACCCCTCGAACGGAGGGATCCCTCGACGGATGAGCAGTACCTGCAACCTCTCCTCCCGGAGGGTGAGGAGCACGATGTCGACGGACACCGTGAAGGCGTCGGGGGCAGCGGCGCTCATCCCGCCGACCCGGTGAAACCCCAACTCTTGGCCAATCGCAACGCCGAGCGGTTGAGCGAGTCGAGGTGGATCGATGTCACACCCGGATGATATAGTCGTACTGACTCTAAATAGCAAGACATGCCATCCGCCCGTTGCATTGGAGACCTCCTTTGAGAAACCCCGAGAAGCCCGAGCCCGCACATCCGAGCACCGATGCTGTCGCTCTCACCGAGCCGGCAAAGCAGACCGCCCA
>JANMIX010000011.1:0-16494 GCA_031376015.1 Acidimicrobiia bacterium
CCCCAAGCGGCGCCGCGGGTGGTGCCGGTGGTGCCGGTGGTGACGGCCGTGGCGGTGTGGTTGGGGTTCAGACGCCCTTCGCCATGTTGGCGAACTTGGTGTAGTGGTCGAGCCAGGCCAGCCGGACCGACCCGGTGGGGCCGGAACGGTGCTTGGCGATGATGACCTCAGCGGTGCCGCGGTCGGGCGTTTCGGCGTTGTAGACCTCGTCGCGGTACAGGAACAGCACCACGTCGGCGTCCTGCTCCAGCGAGCCCGACTCGCGCAGGTCCGACAGCATCGGTCGCTTGTCGGCCCGCTGTTCGAGACCGCGGTTGAGCTGGGCCAGCGCCACCACCGGGCATTCGAGCTCGCGGGCCAGGATCTTGAGGTTTCGGCTGATCTCGGCCACCTCCACCTGGCGGTTCTCGGCCGAGGAGCGCCCCGTCATCAACTGGATGTAGTCGACCACCACAAGGCCGAGGTCGCCGACCCGGCTGCGCAGCCGGCGGGACTTGGCCCGGATGTCCATGATGGTCGTGCTGGCGTTGTCGTCGATGAAGATCGGGGCGGTGGCGAGACGGCCCACGGCGTGATGCAGCTTGGTCCAGTCGGCGTCGGCGAGGCGGCCGTTCCGCACCCGGGAGGCGTCGACACGGGCCTCCGAACAGAGGATGCGCTGGCTCAGCTCGAGCTGGCTCATCTCGAGGGAGAACACCAGCACCGGTCGGTTGGCCTCGAGCGCGGCGTGCGTGGCCATGCCCAGCGCGAAGGACGTCTTGCCCATGGCCGGTCGGGCCCCCACGACCACCAGGGAGGACGGTTGCAGACCCGACAGGACCTGGTCGAGGTCGGTGTAGCCGCTGGGTACGCCGGTGATTGATTCGTTCCGCTCGTAAAGCTGCTCGAGACGGTCGAGCGTGGCGCCCAACAGATCCCCGAGCTCCCCCATCGAGTCGCGGACGCGGTGCTCGGCGATACGGAACACCTTCGACTCGGCCTCATCGATGAGCTTGGTGACGTCTTCGGGCAGCCCGTAGGCATCCTCGACGATCTCATCGGCCACCCAGATGAGGCGACGCAGCAGTGAGTGCTCCTCCACGATGCGGCCGTAGCGGGCAGCGCTCGTCGTGGCCGGCGTAAGGGTCTGCAGGTCGTTCAGGATCCCGACGCCGCCGACCTGTTCGAGCAAGCCGGCCCGGTTCAGCTCGTCGCCGACGGTGACCGGATCGACGGGCTCGCCGGCCACCGCCAGGGTGGTGATGGCGTCGTAGATGTGGCCGTGGGACGGCTTGTAGAAGTCGGCCGGAGTCAGGCCGACTTCCATCACCGCGGCGATGGCGTCCTTGGAGAGGAGCATCGCACCCAGCAGTGATTCTTCGGCCTGGAGATTGTTGGGGGGCACCCGTTGGGCGCGAGAGGCTTCAACCATGACCCCGACACCCTCCCCCTTCTGTCCTGGGGATCGCTAGTGGCGCAACCCTGTGAATCTTGCGCCGCGCGCTGTGGACAGTGTGGGGATAGTTCAAAGGAGGTGCCGCCTCTGACGAACACACGTTCGCCAGACTAGCAGCCCGGTCAGCCTGCGACGACCTCGATGGTGATCGGGAACTCGACCTCGGCGTGGAGCTTGGCGGGCACGCTGTGGGTACCGACGGTCTTGATCGCCTCGTCGATGTGCAGCTTGCGGCGGTCGAGCTCGATGCCGGTCTGGGCGGCCACGGCATCGGCAATGTCGTGTGTGGTCACCGACCCGAAGAGCTTGCCCTCGCTGCCGGCCCGGGCCGTGATGGTGATGACGGCCGGCACCAGCTTGGTGGCAATCTCCTGAGCGGCGCCACGGTCCTTAGCATCCTTGAGATCGCGTGAGCGGCGCATGGCCGCGGCCTGCGACACGGCGCCTTCGCTGGCGAGCATGGCCAGACCCTTGGGCTGCAGGTAGTTGCGGCCGTACCCGTTGGCGACCTCGACGATGTCGCCCCTCTTGCCGACGCCCTTGACGTCGGCTCGCAGGATCAGCTTCATGATCAGCCCTCCTCGCCGTCGGTCATCGGCTCGGTGCTCTCGATCTCGAACTCGGCATCGATGACGGTGGGGTCGACCTCTGCGCCGGGCGGGGGCGCGGTCGGGCGCGGCGGGGGCCCGTCGGCGCGGCCGCCACCCGGACCGCGGTCACGGGGGCTGCGCTGGGTGGTGACACGGCTGGCATAGGGCAGCAGCGCCATCTCGCGGGCGTTCTTCACGGCGCGGGCGACCTCACGCTGCTGCTGCTGGTCGTTCCCAGTGACGCGACGGGCCCGGATCTTGGCCCGGTCCGACACGAAGCGACGGAGCAGGTTGATGTCCTTGTAGTCGATGTACTCGACGCTCTCCTGGATCAGGACGCTCGTCTTCTTCTTGGAACGGCGGGCGTTGTCCTTGTTCTTGGTCCGGGGGACTTTCTTGGCCATCAGAACGGCTCCTCATCGGTCATGGCGCCACCCGCGGGCGGCTCGTTCGCGGCAGTGGGACGGCCACCGCCGCCACCGCCGAATCCACCGTCGCTACCTTCGCGACGTTCGTTGCGGCGCACTTCCGCCGTCGCCCAGCGCAAGCTGGGCCCGATCTCATCGGCGATGACCTCCACGGTGGAGCGCTTCTCGCCGTTCTGTTCCCAGGAGCGCTGCTCGAGGCGGCCGGTGACGAGGATGCGCGAGCCCTTCGCCAGCGAGGCGCTGACGTTCTCGGCCATCTCTCGCCAGCACACGACGTTGAAGAAGGAGGTCTGCTCCTCCCACTCGCCCTGGGGCGTCTGCTTGCGACGGTTCACGGCCAACCCGAAGGTGGCCGTGGCCAACCCGGAGTTGGTGAACCGCAGTTCGGGATCGCGGGTGACGTTGCCCACGAGGGTCACGGTGTTGTCTGCCATTGAGGTTCCTCCCTCGGTCCTCCGGCCCTCAGGCCGGTGCCTGCGCCTCGAGGAGCCCGCGTCGGGCCCCTTCCTGGTCGGGCAGGCGGATCACTTTGTGGCGGACGATGTCGTCCGCGAGGCGGAGCTGGCGCTCGAGATCATCGAGGCCGGTGCCCTCGGCGAGGAACTCGAGGACGACGTAGTAGCCCTCGGTCTTGTGGTTGATCTCGTAGGCGAAGCGGCGCTTCCCCCACCGATCGGTCGACTTGACGTCGCCGCCCTTGGCGACGACCTGCTCGGTCACCCGACGGACCGAGGCCTCTGCCGCGGTGTCATCGAGTTCGCTGTCGATGATGAACATCAGCTCATAGGCGCGCATTGGCGGGCCGAACCTCCCTCTGGACCCGGACGAACCGGGGCCCCGCACGATGCGGAGCAGGGTCTTGTGAAGACCCCGGCACTGTAACGGTTGGCATCAGTGGGTACCGCATCGGCGACATCTTCGGCGAGGGGTGTGACAGTGAAGCGGCCCCGGTCACTCCGAGGGGTCCGAACCGGGCAGTTCAGGCCTTCAGCGGTGCACAGGTTCCGCTCTTGCGAGCGAGCGTGGCGCCCGAGCGAATCCCGAGACGGGCGAGGCCGCCCTGGGGCACCTCGAGTGCGTAGCGATAGTCGGCCGCTGCGTAGTACCGCTTGCAGTTCGCCTCGGCGGCGCAGGGCAGCATGTCGGCGGCCGACACGAAGGCGCCCTTGTCGTCGAAGAAGGCCACCGAGAGGGGCATTTTGGTGTTGAGCATGTAGAAGTACCGGATCCGGTGATCCTGCAGGGCGTCGAAGACGAACAGCATCCCGTCGTGGCGGCCCAGGGTCTTGTCGGTGACGCCCATGAGGCCCTTGGCGTGCTGCGCCTCGGTGGCCGCCAGCAGCAGACACCACTCGAGCAGGGTCGTCGGCGTGCTGCGGATGGTGACGGGCACCTCGGCAAACCCGGCCAACGGCGTCCGCCCCCGTGACGCCGCCCCCGGCGTCGGGTAGGTCGTCACCCCTTTGGGGAGCAGGTACGGATCGGCGGGCGAATCGGCGCCCCGAACGATCATGGCCAGCAGGCTGAGCACCAGCACGACCGCGACCAAGCGGCGAAGGTTCGAGATCTGGGCGTCGGTCGCCTCGAAGGTGGCCAACCGGTCGATCGCAGGCTTCACGCCGTCTTCGTACCACTCCCGTAGAGGTGCAGCGCCTCACTGACCGACTCGGTGAGGTGGTAACTCTCCTCGGCCGAGGGAAAGCGGCGACCCCGCACGTCCGCAGCGAAGGCCGCCAACGCCTCGACACCGGCGTCCTTGAGCGAGGCATAGCGACGCACGAACTTGGGGGTGATGCGGTCCTGCAGGCCGAGCACGTCATGGAACACGAGCACCTGGCCGTCGCAGCCGGCGCCGGCGCCGATGCCGATCGTGGGTACCTCGACGGCGTCGGTGACCATGGTGGCCACTTCATCGGGCACACCCTCGAGCACGATGCTGAACACGCCGGCACTCTCGAGTGCTTTGGCGTCCTCCACCAGAGTGAGGGCGGCGTTGATCTCCTTGCCCTGGACCTTGAAGCCGCCCATGGCGTGCATCGACTGCGGGGTCAGCCCGAGGTGCCCCATCACCGGGATCTCGGCGTCGACCAGTGCCTCGACGGCGCCGAGACGCTTGCGGCCCCCTTCGAGCTTGACGGACTGGGCGCCGGCCCGGATGAGCCGGGCGGCGTTGCGCACGGTGTCCTCGGTGGACACGTGATAGCTGAGCCAGGGAAGGTCGCCGACCACCAGCGGGCGGGGCTTGGCCCGAGCCACCGCAGCGACATGGTGAGCCATGTCGTCGACGGTGACCGACAGCGTGTCGTCGTAGCCGAGCACGACCATGGCGACCGAGTCGCCGACGAGGATGAGGTCGACCCCCGCCTCATCGGCCATCCGAGCGCCGGGCGCGTCATACGCGGTGACCATCACGAGTGGGTCGCCGCCGTTGCGGACCTTGCGTGCCCTGACCAGCGGCACAGTGACCGGAGCGGTCATGTCTGCCTCCTTGTCCCGTCCAGCGCCATCTGGCTGCCGGCGGTAGAGGAAACTGTACCGTCACCGACGTGAATCAGGCCAAGCGAAGTGCCCGGTGACCACCACGGGTCGCTGCGACAGTTGCGGGCGCGAGGGCGAGGAGCTCCAAGAAGTGCATCGGGTATACGTGACCCCGCCCGCGTGGGACACGGTGGGCCGGGTCGACGTGGTCCCCGAGACCGAGCGTTGGTGCTTCGTGTGCCTCAGCCACTATCCCCATCAGTTGCCCGGGGCCGGCGAACCCGAGCTCTGACCGGACGATCTGATCCGGCACCAGGCGCGCCGCCTCAGGTCGGACGCCGCGTCAGTTCGGGGGCCGGTGTCAGTTCGGGGGCGGTGCCGTGGTCGTCGTCGAGGTGGGCGGGGGTGGCGCAGTCGTGGAGGACACCGGTACCGACGTCGTCGAGGTGGTGGTCGAGCTGCCGCCGGGCACCGAGGACTTGGTCGTGGTCGAGGAGCCCGGTGTCGTCGTCGACGAAGAGGACGTGGTGGTGGTGTCGGTGCTCGAGGTTGTGGTGAGCTCGGGATTGAGCACCTCACCGTCGAAGCGGCCGGGGTCGGCGAAGGTCCCCACGTCGGTGTCGCCGTAGACGCTGGACATGAACTTGCGCCACATGGTGGCCGGATAGGTGCCGCCGAACACGGGAAGGCCCTTGAACGAACGCATGTTGCGCGAGGGCTGGCCCGGCCCGTTCTCGTAGCCCATCCACACCGCGGTGGTGGCCCCGTTGGGCAGGTACCCCACGAACCAGGCGTCGACGTGGTCGTTGGTGGTGCCGGTCTTCCCCGCTGCCTGCTTGCCGAAGTTGGCCCCCACGCCCGTGCCGCCCAGGATCACCTGGCGGAGCGCGTAGGTCACCTCGTCGGCCTGGTGTTCGGTGAGCGGGTTGGAGTGCCGCTGGTCGAAGTTGACCGACGTGCCGTCACGGCGCTCGACGCGGGTGATCACGAGGGGGTCGACATGCGTGCCCCGGCCGGCGAACGTCGAATAGGCAGAGGCCATGTCGAGCGGGCTCACCTCGCCGGCTCCCAGCACGAGCGAATTCACCTCGGGAAGCTTGGAGCGGATCCCCATGGCCTCGGCCAGGGATACCACGCGCTGGGGTTTCACCTTGAGCATCAACTGAGCGAACACCGTGTTGGAGGACTCGCGGGTGGCGTCGATCAGGTTCAGTACACCGGTGCTGGGCTCGGCGTTGTCGACCTTCCAGTCGGTGCCGTTGGCATCGGCGCCGGGCAGCACGATGCGAGAGGGTGCGTTGAACTGCGAGTACATCGAGTAGTCCTGCCGAAGGGCTTCGGCCAGCACGAACGGCTTGAACGCGGAGCCTGGCTGGCGCCCACTGCCCCCGCCGTCGGTTCCGAGCGCCAGGTTCACCTGGTTCGCCTCGAAGTCGCGACCGCCGAACATGGCGATGACCCGACCCTGGCCGTCGAGGGACACCAACGCAGCCGACGGGTCACCCGGGTTCAGCGTGCTGGTCACCGAGTCCCAGGCTGCCTTCTGCGCATTCAGGTCGAGGCTGGTGTACACCCGCAGGCCGCCGCCGTAGATCTCCGAGTCGCTGAATCCCTTGTCGCGCAGCAGTTTGCGGACGTAGTGCACGAAGTAGTCGGCGCCGATGTCGGCGCCGCGCAGTACCTGGACGTTCTCCCGCTTCAGGCGAGGTAGGTAGGTGCCGTCGCTTCCGTCGGCCTTGGTGGCGACCTTCCAGGGCCGGCCGGTGGCTTGGTCGTGTTCGGCCTGGGTGATCTCGCGAAGGCTCAGCATCGAGTCGAGTACGAACCCTCGCAGTTCGGTGGCCCTGACCGGATTCGTGGCGGGGTCGGCCGACCCCGGAGAGCGGATGATGCCGGCCAGGTAGGCGGCCTCAGGGAGGGTCACCTTCGACAGGTCGTGGCCGAAGTAGGCCCGCTCGGCGGCGCCGATGCCATAGGCACCCCGCCCGAAGTACACCGTGTTCAGATATCGCTCGAGAATCTGCTGCTTGGTGAGTTGCTGCTCCACCTTGATGGCCAGCACCGCCTCACGCACCTTGCGGGAAAAACTGCGCTCATCGGTGAGGAAGGCCTTCTTCACGTACTGCTGGGTGATGGTCGAACCGCCCTGGGTCGATCCCGAACTGCGGACGTCGGCCCAGAAGGCTCGCACCACACCGAGAGGGTCAATGCCGCCGTGCTTGAAGAAATCCTTGTCCTCCGCGGCGAGCACCGCATCGATCACCACCTTGGGCACCTTGTCGAGCGTGACGTCGGTGCGATCCTGATCGCCGGCGAACTTGGCGATGGCGTTGTCCTCGTTGCAGTCCTTCTGGACGTCGGCACCGCATACGAAGGTGGTGAGTGCGTTGATACGCGCCGGGGGCAGTTCGGTCTGCGCCACGGCGTAGCCCACGCCCGCCAAGCCGCCGGCCACCAGCAGCCCGGCGACGAAAAGGCCGCGCCGCCAACGCCACAACCAGCTGCGTTCTCCGTCGGGGCCCTTCCTCTTGCGGCTCGCCCGTGTCTCGCGCGGCGCGGCACCGCCGGAGCGGCCTGACCGTCCGGGTCTGGCGGCGCCGGTCCTCTTGGGGGCGTTCAACGGGCCTGACCCAGGGGCACGACCTGGGCGAGGTGGTTCCACGAACAGCCGGGGCAGACCTCGACCACGTAGCAGGTGAGCGCGTCCTTGCGACGGGCCAGCGTGGCCATCTCCTTGGCCGAGGTGACGCAACGGCCGAAGGCGGGGAGGCGGGGGCCGAAGACGTAGGACACCAACACGACCTGGGTCTCCTCGCAGATCGGACACTCGATACGGGTCGGTTCGCCGACCTCGCGAGCGGCACGCACCAACTCGGGGTGGGCGTCACACACCTCGTGTCGGGCCAAGCGCTTCTTTCGGTAGTCCGAGATGAGGGCTTGGCGGGCCAACCGATAGTTCACCGAGCCGGGCGTCCCGGTGGGCACTCCTCGAATCGCCTGCGGGCCGAAGGGCACGGCGGGAAAGGGTACCGGTCCCAGGCCGGGATCGTTCCCCGTCCTCACCGGCCACACTGCTGGCCACACTGCGGGCGCATTCATGTCGATCTCCCCATGTCCGGATTCGGCGCATCCACGTCTACGCAACGGTCGCGACGCACTCCCCCCGAAGGGCGGGCGCCGGCTCGGCTCTACCCAAGGATCTTGGACATAGAACCTGATTCGCGACGCGATGCCGCACACGCTGGCCCCGCTTGGGGGAAACTCCGTCGATGACCGATCTTCCCGTGGGCCGGCGAGCGTTGAACGCCCGCTCCTTCACTTCGTGGCCGGCATGGGCCGACATGGACACCGACGTGGTGCGCTACGGCCCTGACATCCCCTCCGAGGCCGAGCTGCGCCTGCTCGGCAACCTCGACGGCAAGCGCGTGCTGGAGTTGGGCTGCGCTGGAGGGCCGGTGGCGGTGACCATGGCCAAGCAGGGGGCGAAGGTGTTCGCCGTGGACGACTCGGCCGAACAGGTGGCCCACGCCAAACGCCTCGCCGAACGAGAGGCCGTGAAGATCGAGGTCCGCCAAGGCGATGTGGCCGACCTGGCCCACCTGCGGGCCGACACCATCGACCTGGCCGTCAGCGTCTACACGCTTGGTGCGGTGGCCGACCTCGACCGGGTGTTCCGTCAGGTCCACCGTGTGCTGAGGCCCGAGTGTCCGTTGGTGATGTCGATCCCCCACCCTGCGTTCCGTGCCGTGGACCCGCTCGGTGATCCGCCCCTCGTGCGACGCTCCTACTTCGACCGTTCCCCGATCGCCCGCGACGGGGCCGAACCGGGCGACGACCATCCCCTGACCATCAGCGATCTGTTCACCAGCCTGTCGAGAGCCAACTTCCGGGTCGACACCCTGCTCGAGCCCGAACCACCGCGCACCGCGCCACGAAGCCGGCAGTGGACCCCCGCCATGCGCTGGGTGCCCTCGACGTTGATCGTCCGAGCCCGCAAACTCGGCATCTGAGTTTCCGCACGCCTCGGCTCGTCCCGCCCGATCAGCCGGCCGGACGGGCCGCCCACCAGGCACGCAACCGGCGCTCGGCTTCCTCGGGTCCCAACGGGCCCTCCTCGAGGCGAAGTTCGAGCAGGAAGGCGAGTGCCTCGCCGACAACCCGCCCCGGGGGAACCTCCAGCAGGCGCATCACCGTGTTGCCGTCCAGATCCGGGCGGATGGCCTTGACCTGTTCCTCCTCCTGCAGGCGGGCGATCCGTTCCTCCAGATCGTCCATCCGCTCGGCCAGTTGCTTGGCCCGGCGCGCGTTGCGGGTGGTGCAGTCGCAACGGGTGAGCTCGTTCAGCTCGTCGAGCAGATCCCCCGCATCACGCACGTAGCGGCGCACGGCGCTGTCGGTCCAGCCCCCCTCGCCCTCGCCGTAGCCATGGAAACGCAGGTGCAGGAAGACCAGCTTCGACACGGCCTCCACCTTGTCGGCGGAGTAGCGCAGCGCCTTCATGCGGTCGCGGGCCATGCGGGCGCCGACCACCTCGTGATGGTGGAAGCTCACGCCGTGCGCGCCGATGGCCCGGGTGCGGGGCTTGCCCACGTCGTGCAGGAGCGCGGCCAGCCTGGTGACCAGGTTGGGCTCATTCTCCCGGGTGCGGGCCGCCACGTTCTTGACCACCGCGATCGTGTGGCTGAGCACGTCCTTGTGGTGATGGATGGGGTCCTGCTCGAGGCGCATGCGAGGGATCTCGGGCAGGAACCGTTCCATCAAGCCCGTGTCGTGCAGGAACCACAGCCCCACCGAGGGATCCTCGACCACCATGAGCTTGTCGAGCTCCTCGCGGATGCGTTCGACCGAGACGATGTCGAGCCGCTCCACGTTGTCGCGCACGGCGGCCACCAACTCGGGTTCGGGTTCAAGGCCGTAGCCGGCCATGAACCGGGCCGCCCGCATCATGCGCAGCGGATCGTCGGAGAAGGAGACCTCTGGGGCAAGCGGCGTTCGGAGTCGGTGGTGCACCAGCAGGTCGGTGCGCCCATCGAAGGGGTCGATCAGCTCGGGGTCGGGCAGGGCCAGCGCCATGGCGTTGACCGTGAAGTCCCGGCGGGAGAGATCGGCCTCCACCGCTCCGGCGAAAAGCACGTCGGGCTTGCGGGAGTCCGGGTGGTACGCCTCGGCACGATGGGTGGTGATCTCCATCTTGGCCGTGCCCACCAGTGCCCCGATGGTGCCGAAGCGTTCGCCCTGGGTCCAGAGGGCCGAGGCCAGCGGACCGAGGATGGCCTTGGTCTGCTCCGGCGTGGCGTCGGTGGTGTAGTCCAGGTCGCCGATCGAGCCCAGTTCGCGGCCCATCAACAGGTCACGGACCAGTCCACCCACCAGGTAGAGCCGGTGGCCGTTCGCCTCGAAGCGCTCCGCCACAGGGCGGCTCACATCGAGCACGGGTTGCAGACGCTCGACGATCACCGGGGCCGGAGGCTACCGGACCCCTCCCCGGGTCCGGCCAGCGGCGTCAACCGTCAGAGGGATTCGGAGGCCTTCATCCGCCGCCGGATGGCCAGTGCCAGCAATCCCAGACCGGTACCGGCACCGAGGAACACCGCACTGGTGCCGCCGGTGAACGCCAGCGGACTGCTGTCGTTCCGAGCGGTGAGATCATTGCCCTCGACCGAGGGGTTCGGCATCGGGTCACCGAAGGTCGTGGTGCTCGTCACGTCACTCGGGGGCGGACCCACGAGGCTGGTCGTGGTCGCATCGCCGAAGGTTGTCGTCGTGGGCAGGGGCAACGAGTCGACCGTTGTCGTGGGGGTCGTCGTGGTGGTCGACGGATCCGTGACCGGGGGGTTGCAGCCACCGAAGATCACCCCACCGGCGGGGGCGGAGGCGTCGGCCTGCAGGGGCAGGACGTCCACCGTGGCGAGATCCACGCCGCCGGCACGCACCGCCAGTTGGAACAGCGAGCCGCTCACCGAGGCGTGGGTGCCATCGGCGTTCACGGAGGTGTCGGCATGGGGGAGGCGGATCAGCAGCGAAGCCGTCGCCGGGAACAGTGCGGTGTTCAGTGCGGCCACCAGTTGATCGACCGCCGGCGACAGCCCCGACAGCGACATCCCGTCCACCACGTTGTTGCCGTTGATGGTGAGTACGGGCAGGGTGAACGCAGCCGAGGCGGTGCCATCCAGGCCGGTGGCGCGAGCCACCGCCATGGGCGGGGTGACGACCTCGATCACGAGCTTGCCGGCAAGCAGCGAAACCGCTGCGACCTGGGACGTGGCCACGGCGCGCACCGCCCTGCGGTCCGCACCTCCGGCCGTACCGTTGGCCTGCAACGCAACGGTGGAACGGACCGAGACCGCTCCGTCGCCGGAGCCCAAGAGGGCCAGATCCACTGAGCTGGGCAACACCGAGGCGGTCGCGACTCCGGAATTGGCGTCGGCCAGCAGACCGTTGGTGCTCACACAGGCATCGTCGCCGGCCCAGCGGGCCTGGGCCGAGGCGGTGAGCAGCGACAGATCGACGAGCCCACCGGTCTGCGCGCTCGTCAGGTGCAGCTTCTGGACGGTGGTGGCCACCGGATGGTCAGCCGGCGCGTTCTGGCTGGCCGAGGAACCCAGCGAAGCCAGGCTGTTGTTGAGAACCGTGGCCGGGTCGAAGTTGGCGGCCTGCGCCTGGGTCCGCCCGGTGGCGGTTTCCAGCCCGGCGGAGTCGGCGGCGGCAGAAGCGGGCGCCACCCGCAGGTCGAGTGCCGGTGCACCGGCAGCGCCCGAGGGACCGAGCAGGGCAGCCACGGCGTTGGCGAGAGCGCCGGCACCGGTGGTTTTCAGGAGGCGGACCTCCACGATGTTGCCGCTCGCGCTGGCCGAGTAGTCAGCGCTGGCACCCCACGCCGTCGACGGTGCCACGGTGCAGACCACGATGCCGACGGCCGCCGCAGCGGTGGTCCGGCTTGCCCATTTGATACCCCGTCGCGATGCCACGGGGGGTGAATCGACCACGGACCGGTGCTGGTTTAGGTATTCGCTACCACGGAGAGTGGCTAGTCGGTCCGCCCAGACCGCTCAGGACCGCCAGCCGGGCGGGTTCGGACGAATCGGCGGATCAGGTCCGGAGCCGCCGCAGGGCGAGCAGGTTCGCCCCCATGACGACGAGCGCCAGGCCCAGCGCCAGCTCGCTTCGCGCATCGAAACCGGTGCGCTCCAGCACCTTGGGCAGCACCGCAACGGCCACGACGCGGGGCTTGTCCAACTTGGTCTGCGCCGTATAGCCAGCGCCGTCACAGGTGCCGGTGGCGACCGCGGTGTCGTGCAGGATGTCGCCGTCCTTGGCGGTGTCGCTCACCTTGACGTGGGCGGTGACCTGGGTGTGGGTCCCAGGTTGGAGATCCCCGATGTTGGGCCAGTCGATCTCGAGCCCGCTGATGGTGCTGGTGCCCGACGGCTGGGTGGTGCCAGTGACCGTGGTGCCGGCGGGGGCCTCGATGGTGTCGTGCACATGGATGTTCTTCAGCACACAGGAGGGATCCACGTTGCTCACGGTGATGATGTAGTTGAACGTCTCGCCGGGGGCCACGGTCGCCTTGTCGGCGTCCTTGATGACCCGGATGGGGTCGGCGATGCAGTCGAGGCCGCCCTTGGGGGCGGAAGCGGTGGCGGTGAGGGGCATCACGTCGATGACGGCCAGGTCGGTGTTGGCCACCTTCACGGCCAACTGGAACAGCACCGCCGAGGCGGTGGCAGTGGTGCCGTCTTCGGAGACCGACGTTTTGCCCTGAGGGAGGCGCAGCACGAGGTTGGCGGTAACCGGATTGAGTACCTGGTTGAGGGCATCGATGAGCGACTGGGCGCCCGAGGAGAGCGGACCGAGGGTCATGCCGTCGATGGCGGGCTGGCCGTTCACCGTCAGGATGGGCTGGGTGGAGGTGGCGTGGGCGGTGTTGTCGTCCAACGGTGCGCCGGGCACGGGGGCGACGCCGGTGGCGACGGCGGTGACCGTCGGGGGCGAGGCCACCTCGATCTTCACCGAACCAGCGAACAGGTCGACCTCGGCCAGGCTGCCCAACGTCACCGACTTGACGGCCCGCGGGTCGCCGCCGGTGAATGCCGTGGTGCCCGGGAGCGTCAGGGTCGAGCGGGTGCCGGCAGCGCCGTGATCGGGTCCGACGAAGGTCGCACCGGCGGTGTAGGGCAGCACGCCAACGGAAGCGACCGAGTTGTTGGCGTCGGCCAGCGGCACGTTCTTGGCCACACACCGGTCGTCGCCGGCCCAGTGGGCCTCAGCCGTGGCCGGCAGCACCGAGAAGCCCACCAGCCCACCGGTCGAGTCGGCGCCGACGCCGAGTAGTTCCTTGTGGGCCGGCGCGGCGTTGTCGGGCGGCGCAGACTGCGAAACATTGGAACCGAGGCCGCTGAGGTCCTGGCCGGCGAGGTGCAGGTCGAGGTTGGTGGCCCGGGCGGACGTACGGGCGGCACCGCCGGCGAGGCCGGCCGAGTCAGCGGCGGTAGTGCTGTGCACCACCATGCCGTCACCGATGGCGGTGGCGGTCAGGCCGAGCTTCTCGAGCAGACCGCTGACGCCGTCGGAGAACTGGGAGTCCGAACTCAGGTCGACGACCTTGGCGGCCACGATGTCGCCGGTGCCGGAGGCGGAGTAGTGGGCACTGGGGGGGTGCACCGCAGAGGACGCGGCAGGGGTCGCAGAGGCGGGCACCGCCACGGAACCCAGCGTCAACATCGCCACTGCTCCACCGAGCCCGAGCCGAGCGATCACCGAGCGTTTCGTACCGACCATCTGGATTCCTCCCATTCGCGGGTTCCACCGAACCCGGAGCACCGCCGAACTTCGCTGCCGCAACCTCTGCATTCGCCGTATCGCGGCGAGTGTCCTGCCGGTGTGCGCGAAGTGCACAAGTAAGCGCAACTGCCCCAACGATACCGGGTGCAGCGACATCTGCACCCTCGGGCAAAAGCGCTTCAACCAGCGAGAACGCGCCGTCGCGTCGCGACTGCGGCGGCGATCTCGGCATAACCGGGTCCCCCGGCTGTGGATGCCTCGGGAGAAAAGATTTCTCCCTCGAGCGCGGCAAGGCAGGCGGCGGTGCTGTCCCGGAGCGCCGCGAGGTCATAACCGCCTTCGAGGAAGGCGATGAGCCGGCTGGCAGGCGCCAACCCGGCCAGACGAGCGGTCAGCAGTGCATAGTCGCCGCTGGTGAGCCCCATGTCGGTGAGCGGATCGGCGCGATGGGCGTCGAAGCCGGCCGACAACAGCAGCCAGTGCGGGTCGAACCGGTCGAGCTCCGGGCCGATGACCTCCTCGACGGCCTGAAGGTAGGTATCACCCGTCGTACCCGGCGGCACGGGCAGGTTGAGGGTTGTGCCGCGCCCTTCGCCCGTGCCCACCTCTTGTGCGTCACCGGTGCCCGGGTAGAGCGGCGACTGGTGCAGCGACACGTAGAACACGCCCGCATCGTCGTAGAAGCAGTCCTGGGTGCCATTGCCGTGATGTGCGTCGAAGTCCACCACCGCCACGCGCTCACCTCGAGCCCTCAAGGCAGCGGCGGTCACGGCGACGTTGTTGAACAGACAGAAACCCATGGCCCGCGACGGGGTGGCGTGATGGCCTGGCGGACGGACCGCGCAGAAGGCGGCGGCCCCCCCATGTGTGCGGAGTTGCTCCGCCGCGCTCAGGCCGGCACCGGCGGCAAGCAGTGCGGCGTGCCAACTCGCCGGCACGGCCGCGGTGTCAGCGTCGATGGCGCCCCCGCCGCTGGCACAGAACCGCTGCAAGTCCTCGGCGTAGCCGTGCACGGCGGCCACCTCCTCAAACGTGGCCGCCCGGGGCGGCAACCACACCAGGGCCTCGCGCACCGAGGCATCCTCGGCTCCCTCCAGCACCGCCGTCAGCCGCTCGGGTCGCTCCGGGTGGCGACGGCCGGCGTCGTGGTCGGCGAAGTCGGGGTCGGTCACGAACCACACGGTCACGGTGGCGAACGTAGTCTCGAAGGGTGACGCTGGACCTGCTGCGGTGGGGTGGTGACCGCCTGCGGATCGGTCCGTGGCGCGGCGACCATCGGGTGGCCTACGTGGCCCCGTTGCCCTCCGGGGTGCCGACCACGACCGAGGCGGTCCGTCATTCTCTCGACGTTCTCGCCCAGCGGGGATTCGAGGAGGTCGTCACCGCGGCCCTCGGGCCGGCGGAGGCCCGGGGTTTCCTGCAGGCCGGATTCGAGGTGCGTGAGAACCTCCACCTGCTCGCCCATGATCTGCGCGCCATTCCGGCGGCGCGGCCGCACCCCGTCCGCCGGGGGAGGCGCGCCGACCGGCCCTCCGCGCTGCGGGTCGACGCCCTGGCATTCCAACCGTTCTGGCGGCTCGACAACGACGGATTCGAGGAGGCGATGTCGGCCACTCCGGCCAGCCGTTTCCGGGTGATCGATGACGAGGACGGCCTGGTGGCCTACGCGGTGAGTGGCCGGGCCCAGCGGCGCGGCTTCCTGCAGCGACTGGCGGTGGACCCTCATCACGAGGGAGCGGGGATGGGCACCGCACTGGTGGCGGATTGCCTGCGCTGGTTGCGACACCGCAACGTGGAGCGGTGCATGGTCAACACGCAGGCGAGCAACGAGCGGGCGCTGCGCCTCTACGAGCACCTCGGGTTTCGCCGCGAGCCCGCTGGCCTCGTCGTCCTGCAGTACCGGCCGTGAGGGCCGCCACAGGATCGGCCCGGCGCCGGCACGCCGGGCTCGGCCTGGTCGCCGCCGTGCTGGTGATGGGGGCTTCGTTTCTGACCGCGCCCGCAGCCCGGGCCGAATCCGTGTTGCTGCGCCTCATCGATCAACCGGCCTGGGTGCGCACAAAACAGCCCTTCTCCATTCGGGTACGGATCACCGACGCGCCCCCCGCCGGATCGCTCAGCGTCGAACTGCGGTCGAGGTCGCTCACGCGGCTCGCCTTCCTCGACAGCCTCGACGGCAAGACACTCGGCCGCCGGCTGGGATCGGAAGTGACGGTGCCGGTGGTGGGCGACGGTGACATCACCGTGGAGGTTCCCACCACCTCGCTGCCCACCGAGGGTGTGTATCCCGTCGTCGTGACGCTGCGCGACGCAGGAGGGGTCAGCATCGGTTCCTTCGTGACCCATGTGACCCGCCTCCCCGAGCAACGCTCGATCATCCCGCTCGGGGTCGCCGTGGTGCTGCGTCTGGGCCGTGACGCCGTACAGGTCGACGGCGAAGGGAGGCGATCCCTCAGTGAGGCGTCGCGCACCGAGACGAATGGTTTGATCAGCGTGTTGCAGCGCCGTTCCTCTGCGCCGGTGACCCTGTCGGTGCTGCCCGAGTTCGTCGACGCCCTCCCCGAGGCCGACTCCACCCTCGCCGCGCTGCGCCAGGCGACCGGCGCCGATCAGGTGCTGCGAACCCCCTATACCGACCTGGACGTGAGCGCCTGGCTCGCAGCCGGTCGTGGTGAGGACCTGTCGGCTCAGTTCACCCAGGGAGCCGAGACGCTGGGGCGTCTGGGCCGGCCGCTGTCGAGCACCGCGTTCAGCGACTTCGCCCTCGACGAGGACGCGCTCA
>JANMIX010000020.1:0-8758 GCA_031376015.1 Acidimicrobiia bacterium
CCCCAAGCGCTACGCCGAGATCGACCACATGGTGTCCACTCGTACCCCCGAGCGTGAGCTGTACCTCACCCAGGTACTCGAGGAGGTCCGCACCCGCCTGGCCGAGTTGCGCATCCCCGCCGAGGTCACCGGTCGCCCGAAGCACCTGTGGAGCATCTACGAGAAGATGGTGGTCAAGGGCAAGGAGTTCGGCGACATCTTCGACCTGGTGGGCATCCGGGTCATCGTCGACACCGTGAAGGACAGCTACGCGGCGCTGGGGTCGATCCACTCCACCTGGCGTCCGGTGCAGGGCCGGTTCAAGGACTACATCGCCATGCCCAAGTTCAACCTGTACCAGTCGCTGCACACCACGGTGGTGGGCCCGGGCGGTA
The DNA here is from genome assembly GCA_031376015.1 of Acidimicrobiia bacterium. Taxonomy (GTDB): domain Bacteria; phylum Actinomycetota; class Acidimicrobiia; order Acidimicrobiales; family JACDCH01; genus JANMIX01. The sequence goes on from JANMIX010000020.1 coordinate 375, forward strand.
AGACCGTGGAGGTGCAGATCCGGACCCGGGAGATGCATCAGCGGGCCGAGTTCGGCGTGGCCTCGCATTGGGCCTACAAGGGTGACGGCGCCCCCGCCGATGTGCCGTGGCTGAACCGCATCATCGACTGGCAGCAGGAGACCGAGGACCCGACCGTGTTCATGGAGGCCCTCAAGGTCGACTTGGAGCAGGACGAGGTCTACGTCTTCACCCCCAAGGGCAAGGTCATGACTCTGCCGGTGGGCGCCACGCCCATCGACTTCGCCTACACCGTGCACACCGAGGTCGGCCACGCCTGCATCGGGGCGAGGGTCAACGGCCGGCTGGTCCCCATCGACACCAAGTTGACCTCGGGCGACACCGTCGAGATCTTCACCTCGAAGGTGGAGGGTGCCGGGCCGTCGCGCGACTGGCTCAAGATCGTGGCCACCCCCCGGGCGGCCAACAAGATCCGGCAGTGGTTCAGCCGGGAACGGCGCGAGGATGCCATTGAGAACGGCCGCGACGAGTTGATGAAGGCGCTGCGCCGCGAGGGCCTCCCGGTGCAGAAGCTGGCCGCCGACCACGTCGTGGCGGATGTAGCCACGGCCATGAACTACGCCGACCTCGACGCGCTGCACGCCGCCATCGGCGAGAACCACGTCTCGGCCAAGTCGGTGGCCCAACGGGTGGCCCGCGGCCTGCGTGACGGCGACGCCGACCGCGAGGTGCAACTGCCCACCACGGTTCGCCAGCCCCGCCAGAGCCGCCGCCAACGGCCGTCGGCCGGGGTGCACGTGGAAGGCCTCGACGATTTGATGGTGCGCCTGTCGCGGTGCTGCACGCCGGTGCCCGGCGACGAGATCATCGGGTTCGTGACCCGGGGTCGCGGGGTGTCGGTGCACCGGGCCGACTGCGCCAACGCCGTCTCGTTGTCGTCGGGCAAGGGCGAGCGGGTCATCGAGGTGGAGTGGGACACCGACATCTCGGGCACGTTCGTGGCCTCCATCGAGGTGAAGGCGCTGGACCGATCCCGCCTGTTGATGGATGTGGCCCGCGCCATGTCGGACCACCATGTCAACATCCTGGGTTGTTCCACCAACACGGGCGCCGACCGCATCTCCAAGATGCGTTTCGACTTCGAGTTGGGCGACCCCGGCCAGTTGGACTCGATCCTGTCCTCGGTCAAACGCATCGAGTCGGTCTACGACGCATATCGCGTGGTGCCGGGCAAGGGCTGACGGGCCGGCCGATTCGGGTCCGGACGGCACTCGCGAAGAGCCCGGGGCGCAGTCTGTACCGCCGTGAGCGGTCAACCACCCCCGCGGTCGGGCCATGATGACGTCGTGAGTGATCGCGCCGGCCCGCCCTCGACCACGGTGGTTCGCTGCCGGGCCATCGTGCGGGGCCGGGTGCAGGGGGTGTTCTACCGGGCGTCCGCCGAGCGGGAGGCGTACCGGCTCGGGGTGGCCGGTTCGGCCCTGAACCGCAACGACGGGGCGGTGGAGATGGTGCTCGAGGGCCGCCGCGACGCGGTGGACGCGATGCTGCGATGGGCAGCGGACGGACCGCCCCAGGCGGCGGTGACCACGATCGAGGTCCGTGACGAGCCCCCGGCCGGCATCACCGGCTTCCGTACCGAGTAGCGCGGGCGGACGCCGGGCTCACACCACGGCAGGGAAGCGGATGTAGCGCGCGGCCAGGAGGCGTCCGTAGGCGGCCGGCTCGGGGCGCGGGCCCTCCAGCGCGCCGTGCGCCCGCAGGTCGGCTTCGAGGGTGTCCAGGATCGTGTCGAGGTCGATCTCGTCGTCGTGGTTGCGCCACCGTTGGCGGTCGGCCTCGTCGGTGAAGCAGTAGGCCTTCCAGGACACGCTGAAGCGCAGGGCATCGCCGTCGAAACGGGCTACCGGCCCCCTCTCGCCCTGCAACTCCCAGGTGCCGTCCTCCAGCGGGTACAGGCGATCGCCCATGCTGGCCCCGGTCAACCACGAGTCGTCGCCCTCCACCCGGTCCACACCGTGGAACACCGAGTCGGTGTCGAGCACCACCGCGGTGTCATGGGCCGTGTCCACCGTGACCGCGGCGCCGGTGGCGCCGTCGGGGTACAGGTGCAGCGCGCCACCGTGGCCACCGCCGAAGTAGGCGATCCCGGTGGCGATGGGCATCGACCACCGTTCGAACAACCCGGAGTGACGCATCACCGCCAGCAGCCATTGCGGCACGATCTTGCGGTTAGCACCGCGGAACTCGGGCACGTCGGTGTGCGTCGCCAACTCCTGGCCCGGGAGCAGCACGTTGGCGTAGACGATGGCCGGTTCGATCAGCGGCCGCCCGTGCACCGCAATGGCGGCGTCGCGCAGGCCGGGATGATCTCGCAGTTCCTCAATGCCGCCGAGGAAGACCTCGTCGCCGTAGGCGTAGGTCTCCCGCACGTAGTTGGTGCGGGCGGCCGCGGTACGCAGGTCCTCTCGGCGACCGAAACGGCCGCCGGTCTCGATGAAGTTGAGCGCGGCGTCGAAGCGCTGTGGCAGTTCGGCGGCGTAGGCAGTGGCGAAACCCTCGTTGCTGTACTGCCCATAACTGCCGTAGTCACGCAGGCGTTGCAGCATCCGGGCGGCACCCTCGGCACCGAGCAGGGGATCGAGGTGTACGACCGTGGCGCTCATTCCCGCATGTTGTCGCCGCCTGGGCGCGTCTGTCCACGGCGGGCGATACCACCTCACGAAGCGGGCGGTGTTCAGAACCGCAGGTGGGTCACGAAGGCATAGGCGCTTGCCCCGGTGCCCATCCACAACGCGCCCCGTGCCAGGGCCGAGCGTGGTCGCAGCAACTCGAAACCGGCGCCCAGTGCGGCCATACCGGCACGGCGCCGCAGGAGGGTGGCCCGGCGGCGACCCAGGAGACGCTCGGCGAGCGTGGGGGGCCGGCGGGTGGAGAGGCGCCGGGGGACGACCGGACGGGCGAGGGTGGATCGGGCGGTGGGCACGCGGACCTCCTGGTCGGCTCCACCCGGCGCAGGAGCATAGGGCGGCGAAGGCGTAGCGTGCGTCACCGATGGGGGACCACGACCTTTCCACGCTCGATGCGCTCGACCAGGCCGCCCTCGTTCGCTCCGGTCAGCTCAGCGCCGCCGAACTGTGCCGGGCGGCCATCGAGCGCATCGAGGCAGTCAACGGCGGGCTCAACGCGGTGATCACCACGTGGTTCGACGAGGCGTTGCGCTCCGCGGCCGACCCGGCTCTGCCCGATGGACCCTTCCGGGGGGTGCCGTTCCTGCTCAAGGACATCGGGGCCACCATGGCCGGTCTACCCACCTTCATGGGCAACGTGGCATTGCGCGACGCCGGCTGGTTGGCCCCGACCGACACGCCTCTGGGGGCACGCTTCCGGGCTGCGGGGTTCGTGACCCTGGGCAAGACCAACACCCCGGAACTGGGCCGCCAGATCACGACCCAACCCCTCGCCTTCGGGCCCACCCGAAACCCGTGGGATCTCCAACGTTCGGCCGGCGGCTCCAGCGGGGGAGCCGCGGTCGCGGTGGCGGCGGGGATGGTGCCGGTGGCGCACGCCAACGACGCCGGGGGTTCCACCCGCCTGCCGGCGGGCTACTGCGGGCTCGTGGGGCTCAAACCGACCCGGGGCCGGGTGCCCCAACCGGTGCCGATGCTGCTGTCGGCCGAGTCGTGTGTGAGCCGCACGGTGCGCGACAGCGCGGCGGTCCTCGACGCCGTGCACGGCGCCCGACAGGGCGACTGGTGGCTGGCGCCGCCTCCCCCGGGGCGCACCTACCTGGAGTTGGCGTCGATCGATCCGGCACCCCTGCGCATCGGGGTCCTGACCCAGACGCCCGAAGGCAGCGTGCACCCGGACTGCGTGGCGGTCGTGGGCGCCACCGCCACCCTGCTGGAGACGCTCGGCCACCACGTCGAAGAGGGCGGCCCCGACGCCCTGCTCGACCCGGCGATGTTGATGGGCCGGGCCATCCTCAACGCGGTGGATACGGATCGCCGGATCACCTGGTTGGGGAGCCTGCTGGGCCGCACGTTGGGCCCCGAGGACGTCGAGCCGTTCACCTGGGCGCTGGCCGAGCTCGGTCGCAAGGCCCGCGCCGCGGAGTTGCTCGAGGCCTGGGAGCACCAGCAGACCTGGGCGCATTCGGTCGTGGCGTGGTGGGACACCTTCGACCTGCTCCTCACGCCGACCGCCGGACTCCCCGCCCAACCACTAGAGCAACTGGTGCCCCCCGAGGACAACCCGCTGGCGGTGGGTGGCCTGTTCGGCCGGATCATGTGTTTCGCCCAACAGTTCAACGTGACCGGGCAACCGGCAATCTCGGTGCCGATGGGCCACGACAGCAATCGCGTCCCCCTCGGGGCGCACCTGGTGGCCGCCCCCGGACGCGAGGATCTGCTGGTCCAGATCGCCGGTCAGTTGGAACGGGCCAAGCCCTGGATCGGCCGCCGTCCGCTGGTGCACGCGTGAGCGCGCCGGCCGGCCTGCGTCCCCAACTCAGCCTGGGCCTGCCCAACTTCGGCGACTGGGTGCCTCCCGGGGAATGGCGCCGGTTGCTGGACGTGGCCCGCATGGCCGACGACGCCGGCGTAGACCGCCTGGTGGTGGTCGACCACGTGGTGATGGGCCCCCACACCGAGCGCTACCGGTGGGGGCGTTTCCCCACCGGTTCGACGGCACCATGGGTGGAGCCGCTGTCACTGCTGTCGGCGCTGGGGGCGGTGACCGATCGCGTCCGCCTGGGCACCGGCATCCTCATCGCTTCGCTGCGGGGGGCGGCGACGCTGGCCAAGACGGCGGCCACCATCGACGTGCTCACCAACGGCCGCCTCGATCTGGGGGTTGGCCTGGGCTGGCAACGCGAGGAGTACGACGCCTGCGGGTACGACTGGGAACGGCGGGGCGACCTGTTGACCGACACGCTCGGCGCCTGTGCTGCGTTGTGGCGTGGCGACCCGGCCGCCTACGACGGCCCGACGGTGTCCTTCGACGAGACGTGGTGCGAACCCAAGCCGGTCCAGCCCGGAGGGGTGCCGTTCTGGGTGGCCGGCTCGCTGGCCCCACGCAACCTCGAGCGTCTGGTCCGTTTCGGCACCGGCTGGATCCCCATCATGGGCGCCGACCTCGACAGCGTGCGCGACGGCGTCGCGGTCCTCCACGAGGCGTTCGCCGCGGCGGGGCGTGATCCGGCCACATTGCAGGTGCAGGCCCCGGCACCCATGGTGCGCACCGGCGACCGCATGGACCTTGCGGCCACGCTGGCGGGGGTGCCCGACCTGGTGGCGGCGGGGGTCACCTCGGTGAACGTGCCGCTCAAGGCATTCAGCCCCACCATCGACGGGGTGGAGACGGTGATCGCCGAGGCCGTCGAACGGTTCGCCGGCGTTGTCGGGCGATGAACACGCCCGACGCCGACCTGCGCCTGGCCGACCGCCTGGCGCTGCGCGACCTGGTGGAGGCGTACGCCCACGGCGTGGACCGCCGCCGCCTCGAGGAGGTCGGCCTGCTGTTCCTGGCCGACGGGGTGCTGGCCAGCCACAACGGGGACCCCGCCGAGGTGCCCGCCTTTGCCACCCGCAACGGCCGCGACGAGATCGTGCGGGTGATGGAGATGGTCCGGCGCTACGACGTCACCAGCCACGTGCTGGGCCAGCAGATGTTGCAGTTCGACACCACCGACCCCGACCGCGCCATCGGGATCACCTACTGCATGGCGCACCACGTGTGGGCCCCCGACGGGATACGGGTCAACAAGGTGATGTCGATCCGCTACCACGACCGCTACCTACGGACCGCCCAGGGTTGGCGTTTCGCCGAGCGTCGCCTCGCCGTCGACTGGACCGAGGAACGGCCCATGGGTACCGAGCACTGAGCGGTGCACGGGGCCCGGCTCCGATCGCCGAGGTGGTCGGGCGGCCCGGCCCGTGTGGAGGGATTGCCCCGCCCGAGTAGCGTCGGATCCCATGTCCGACAAGCCCCACGTCTACGTCCCTCCGGGGGAGACCCCGCCGGCCGACCTCGTGATCGAGGACCTGGAGGTGGGCGAGGGCGACGAAGCCGTCGCCGGCCAGCAGGTCGAGGTGCACTACGTGGGCGTCTCGTGGCGCACACGCAAGCAATTCGACGCCTCCTGGGACCGCAACGACACCTTCCGGTTCGGCCTCGGCGCCGGGCAGGTCATCAAGGGCTGGGACGACGGCGTGCAGGGCATGCGGGTCGGCGGCCGCCGGCGCATCGTGATCCCCCCGGCACTGGCCTACGGCAAGCGGGGCGCCGGAGGGGTGATCGGCCCCGATGAGACGCTCGTCTTCGTCGTGGATCTCCTCTCCGTCGGCTGAGGGTCACCGCTAGCCTCGCCAACCGGATGACCGAGCCAACTTTTCGGGCCCCGAAGGGGACCCGAGACCTCCTGCCGCCCACCTCGACGCGCTTTCGCGCCCTCGTAGACCTCTTCGCCCAGATGGCGGAACGGGCCGGCTTCGCGCAGGTAGTGCCGCCCATGTTCGAAGACACCCGCGTTTTCCTGCGCCTGGGTGAGGCCACCGACGTGGTCACCAAGGAGATGTTCGTCATCGAGACCAAGGGCGGTGACCACCTCGCCCTGCGGCCGGAACAGACCGCTTCGGTCGTGCGGGCCTTCGTCGAGCACCGGCCGCCGGTGCCGTGGAAGGCCTGGTACGCCGGGTCCAACTTCCGCTACGAGCGCCCGCAGGCGGGGCGGTACCGCCAGTTCGACCAGGTCGGCGTGGAGGTGCTGGGCACTGACGATCCTGCCGCCGACGTGGAGGTTCTCGCCCTGGGCTGGCGGTTCTACGAAGCGATCGGGCTACGCCGGGTTTCCCTTCTGCTCAACAGCCTGGGCGCCGTCGAGGACCGGGCCCGCTACACCGAGGCGCTGCGGGCTCATTTCGAGGCGCACGCCTCGGAACTGTCGGAGCAGTCGCAGGCCACCCTGGCGAAGAACCCACTGCGGGTATTGGATTCCAAACGACCCGAGGACGAGGCGGTGATCACCACCGCGCCCGTCATGGCCGAGTTCCTCTCGGCCGATGCCGCTGCGCACCACGAAGCGGTGATCGCTGGCCTCGACTCGCTGGCGATCCCCTTCACCATCTCGCCACGACTGGTACGGGGGCTCGACTACTACACCCGCACCACCTTCGAATTCGCCTCCGAGGCCCTCGAGGGTGCCCAGAACGCCGTCGGCGGAGGCGGTCGCTACGACGGCCTGGTCGAAGCGCTGGGTGGGCCGCCGACGCCGGGCATCGGTTTCGCATTGGGGGTGGACCGGATCCTGCTGGCCTGCGACGCCGAGACCGTTTTCGCGGCCCCCGGCCCGGCCGTGGAGGTGTTCGTCGTCGACGTCGTGGGCGGTGTCGCCGCCACGTTGTTGACCGATCAGTTGCGGCGCGCCGGGGTGGGAGCCGAGCGGGCCTTCGATGCCCGCAGCATGAAATCGCAGATGAAACGGGCCGGGGCGTCGGGAGCGGCGATGGCGGTCATCATCGGCGAGCAGGAAGCGGCCGAGGAGACCGCCGTGCTGCGTGACCTTCGTTCCAGCGAACAGCAGACTGTGCCTCGCGCGGCCGTGCTGCCCACCGTCCTGCACGTGTTGAGAGGATCCCCATGAGCATGCGAACCCACTGGTGCGGCGAGATCCGTCCTGCGCACATCGACCAAACGGTGGTGCTGTGCGGCTGGGTCGCCGGACGCCGCGAACACGGCGAGCATCTGGCGTTCCTCGACGTGCGCGACCGCACCGGGCTGGTGCAGTGCGTGGTCAACGCCACCGCGGATGCCCGGCGCGAGTACGTCGTGCGGGTCACCGGCGTCGTGCGGGCCCGCCTCGAGGGCACCGTCAACGCCGAGTTGGTCACCGGTGAGGTCGAAGTGGGCGACTGCGAGGTCGAGATCCTCTCGGTGGCCGAACCGCCGCCGTTCAGCATCGACGCCCGCGCCGACGCCGTGGATGAGGGAGTGCGCCTGCGCTACCGGTACCTCGATCTGCGCCGCGAGCGCATGCAGCGCAACCTGCGGTTACGGGCCAAGGTGAACGCCGCCATCCGCAGCGCCATGGACGCCCAGGGCTTCACCGAGGTGGAGACCCCCATGCTGATGCCCTCCACCCCCGAGGGTGCCCGCGAGTTCCTGGTGCCCTCGCGCCAGCAGCCCGGCCACTTCTACGCGCTACCCCAGAGCCCCCAGCTGTTCAAGCAGCTCCTCATGGTGGCGGGAATGGAGCGCTACTACCAGATCGCCCGTTGCCTTCGCGACGAGGACCTGCGGGCCGATCGCCAGTACGAGTTCATGCAACTCGACGCAGAGGCGTCCTTCGTCGACATGGACGACGTGCTGGAGTTCATCTCCGAAGCCGTCCTGGCCGCCGCCGAGGC
>JANMIX010000022.1:0-5318 GCA_031376015.1 Acidimicrobiia bacterium
CCGCCGGTGGGCTGTAACCCCTACTGCATCTACTACCGGGGTCCGCCGGCCCACCCCCGCATCGTGGGGCCCGATACGGCCGCCGACGACTGGGTCGACTACGTCAACCTCATCGCCAGCTTCACCCTGTTCCCGACCTGCAACTCGTGGTACCTCGGCGCCAACGTGCCCGGGAAGCCACGGGTGTTCATGCCCCTGTTGGGATTCCCGCCCTACGCCGAGCAGTGCGCGGCGGTGGCGGCGGCCGGCTACGAAGGGTTCGAACTCGCCTCCTCACCCTGACCGAGGGTCCCACCACCCCCTGAGCGATGGCGCGGGCCGCCATACGGCCGGCGCCGCGAGGTGGGATCCTTCGGCCATGCGTCGAGGCATGATGGCCGGAGTTCTCCTGAGCCTTGCCGCCCTCACCGGCTGCTCGTCGGGCTCGGCTGCCACGGCCTCCGCCACCGTCTACGTCGCCATCGGCGACAGCTATGTCGCCGCCCCGTTCTCGTCACGCCAGACCGGCACGGTGCTTGCCTGCGGGCAGACCGAGCAGAACTACCCCCGCCAGGTGGCGAGGGGTCTCGGGCTCGATGCCGCCCACCTCCGCGACGTGAGTTGTTCGGGGGCCGCGACCCGCAATGTCGCCGAAGCGCAGGGGGGTCTGCTCTTCGGCGCCAGCAACCCGCCCCAACGCGACGGCCTGGGCCCCGCCGTGGGTCTGGTCACCATCACGCTCGGAGGTAACGACATCGGCTTCGACGGGATCCTGCGGCGGTGTGTCCAGACCGCGACCTCCACGGGACCGTGTGCGAACCGATTCCACCCGGCCGGCGGCAGCGATGAACTCGCCGCACGAATTGCCGCGTTGGGGCCGCGCCTCGACGCGGTGCTGGCATCAGTGGCGGCGGCCGCGCCGCGGGCCAGGGTGTTCGTGGTCGGGTACCCCTACCTGTTGCCGCTCACCGGCGACTGCGGGCGCGCCGTTCCTCTCCTGGCGGCGGACCAGCGGTACCTCGCGGGAGTCGGGGTGGCCCTGAACGATCTCCTCCGTCAGCGAGCGACGGCCGCCGGCGCCGGTTTCGTCGACGTGGGCGCCGCCAGCATCGGTCACGACCTGTGCCAGCCGGCCGCCACGACCTGGCTCACCAGCCTGACCCCGGGCACCACCCTGGCGACCGCCGCGCTTGCGGCGCATCCGAACCTGGCCGGCACCACGGGTCAGGCGACCGCGGTGCTGGCTGCGCTGTCGGCCGCCGGTTTCACGTTCGGGGAGTAACGCACCGACGGCGACGTGACCCTGCCCGTGGTCCTAGCCCTGCCGAAATGCCCCCGGGTTCGCCAGCGGCCTCAGGGCGTACCGTCGGACTCCTGGGCGTAGCCGGCAGTGGCCGGTTCGGCATTCGTGCGCGGGGTGTTGGTGAAGTCGGCGAAGGTGGGGCCGTTGCCCGCCTTGGAGAACCCGGCGAAGGTCTGCGGCGTCACGTACTGGTCGGGTGCCGAGCAGGTGGCGGAGGCCACCCGAGCCGGGTCGCCGGGGCCGGGGTGAGTGAAGGCATCGAGGGCCAGTGCCATGGCGAACGCGTCGGTGGTTCCGATGGAGAGATGTTCCACGACTCGGCCCGGGCACACGTCCTGCACGTTCACGTTGGCGACGTGCGGATTGTGCTGCTGCCAGTCGAGGGCCGCCGTGGGCACCGGATACGACGGTTGCACCAACTCGTCGTCGTAGGAGTAGATCGAGGTGTAGTCGATGGTGCCCGGCGTCTCGTCGACCAGGTTCACGTGACGGTTGAAGTTGGACGCCGGAGAGAACTGGAAGAAGGCCGGCGGCATCCCGAACCCGGCTGCGGTCAGCCCGTTGGGTGAGGCCGCCACCTCGGTGCCGTGGTTGGGCCCGGCGATGGGCACGAAGTCATCGAGGTCGGCCTGCACCGTCGGCCAGTACTTGATCGCCCACCGGGGCATCGAGGCGCCCTGGCTGTGGCCGAGCATGTCGACCGGTCGGCCCGACCGCTCGTGCATGCGTTCGACCGCATTGGCGATGTACTCCGCCGCCACCTGCTGGTCCCCCGTGCCCCGGTAGGGGTAGGTCACCACGCAGTAGTCGAACCCCTCGGACTGCAGGCGCAGTTCCCAGTTCCAGGCGAACTGCTCGTGGCCCTTGGTGAAGGTGCCGTGCACCAGGAGCACCGGCTCGTGCTCGGGATGCTGTTGCAACCCGGGCGAGGAGCAGTCGAGCGCAGCGTCGAGCGTGGCTCGGGGCACCGAGAACGGCGGATCGGTGAGCTGGCCCTGACCCTGGGCGTGTGCCACCGGCGTGAGGATGACAGCGCAGAGCACGGCGGTTCTCAGTGCGAATCGGTGCATTTATGGTCATTCGCCCCGGTGAGTGCGGAATCCTGCCGGGCTCGGGCGTCGGATCCTTCCCCTTGGCTTCGCTCGCCAGTCCACCTTGAGTGTTTCGGGGCACGAATAGCTCCAACGGACCATCCAGGAGGGGTCCCTGCGTGCCGATTAGCCCTCTATGGGGTCCGGGCGAGGGAGAGTGTTCGCGCTGTCGGCGCTGTGCACGCTCCTGGCGCTGCAGTCGGCCACCGCCCGTGCGGATGCGACGACGGGAACGAAGGCGCCGCCGGCGCGCTGGCGCCTGGTCGACGACGACTTCGTCGTCCCCAACCTGCCCGGCTCGCCCATGCCGGCGGCTTACGACGTCACCCACACCAGCCAGGGATTCACGGTCTTCGACGACACGGTCAAGGCCTACGGCAACTACGTCTTCCGTGTCGACGCCAGTGCCGCGGGCTACGTGGCCGACGTGGCGGTGGCCGTGGCCGAACTCAATGCCATCACCGGCGGAGGCAACAGCCTGTCGTCCACGCTGTTGCATCTGAGCCCAGGGCAGATCGCCTCGCCCAGTCTCCCCGACGGGGAGATCTGGATCGCCCAGTCGTCCTCGAGCCCGTGCGGTTCGGGTGGAGGCATCGTCGGTTGCGGCGGTCCCCAGTCGACGGTCTTTCGCGGCGGCCAGTTCTACTGGAGCAGCGGTTTCGTGTGGCTGGACCCGAGCCTGGCCGGGTTCGGTGCTTCCGTCCAGCAGGCGGTGGTCGACCACGAGATCGGCCACACACTGGGTCTGGGCCATTTCGATGCCCTGTACCAAGGGCAGTCGCAGGTCATGCGCTCCACCGTGGGAGCCGCAAGCCAGTACATGAGCGGCGATGCCAACGGCGTCCGCTATCAGTGGCCGTGGGCGGCGCCCGCCAATGACAATCTTGCGTCGGCCACCGTGGTGACTGGCGATCTCACCACCAACGTCAACAACGCCTACGCGTCCGCCGAGGCCGGTGAGCCGATGATCGGAGGCTCGACCGCGACGCATTCGGAGTGGTTCACCTACACCGCGCCTCGCGATGGCTGGTTCGAGGTGGGAACCAGTCGCGCCTCGCCGGTGCCGGCTCGCCTGTCGCTGTTCAGCGGCCAGACCCTGGCCGGCCTCACACCGCTGGGGGCCGACGCGGGCACGAGCGGGTCGCCCGACGCCCGTGTCGACGTGCCGGTCACCTCGGGTACCACCTACAAGATCGCAGTCGACACCGTCGGCTCGACGGGCAGCTTGACGCTGCAGATCCACCCACCCTCGGCCGTCCCCTGTGACGACGTCATGACGGCCTGCAACTTGTCGTCCTTCGGCGCCCGCATGGCGCCGGTGTCCACGGCCGGAGCGAGTGCCGAGGTCGGCGAGATCACCCACGCCGGCGCCGCCGCCGGGCATTCGCTGTGGTACCTCTTCAACCCGACCCGCACGCAGCCGGTGACGATCGAAGCGCTCTCGGGTGCCTTCGTCCCCAGCGTCGATGTCATGACGGGCAACACGCCGACCGGTCTCCAAGCCGTAAGCGTGGCCCGGGACCCTGCCATGCCCCGGTCGAGGCTGACGTTCAACGGTGTTGCCGGCACCACGTACCGCATCGCCATCGACAGCGGTGCCGCCGCGGGCGGCCTCACGCTCACCCTCGATCCGGGCTTCGGGGGCTACACCGCCCTGACGCCCGTCAGGGTACTGGATTCGCGGTACGGCACCGGCACCGCGTTCGGCGCGGCGCGCTGGCCCGTGGGGATCGACTCGCCGGTGAACCTCTGGAACCGAGGTGGGATCCCCGCGGCTGGTGTGCAGGCAGTGGTGCTCAACGTCACCGTCACCGGGGCCACCGGGCCCGGCTACCTCTCGGTCTTCCCCTACGGCTCTGTGCGGCCCACGACGTCGAGCCTCAACTACGTCGCCGGACAGACGGTCGCCAACCTCGTCAGCGTGAAGGTGGGCAGCGGTGGTCGGGTCGGGATTTTCAGCAGTGGCGGTGGCCCGCATGTGCTCGCCGACGTCGTCGGCTGGTACGGCCCCATGGTTGGATCCCAACTGGCGTCCCTGGCCCCTACCCGCGCCCTCGACAGCCGCTTCGGGTTGGGCGCGCCCGGACCGTGGGCCGCCGGGCAGACACGCACCCTCTCCCTGGCAGGCACCCACGGGGTGCCGGTGGGAGCGACGGCGGTCGTCATGAACGTCACGGCCGTCTCACCGACCGCCCTCGGGTACGTCACCGTGTGGCCGGCCGGTCAGGCCCGTCCGACCGCTTCGAATGTGAACTTCCGGTCGGGGTCGATCGTTGCGAATCTGGTGATCGCCAAGCTGGGGCCCAACGGTGACGTCGCCATCTACAACAGCGCGGGGACCACACAGGTGGTGGCCGACGTGCTGGGCTACTTCACCGCATCGGCGGCGGCGGTGACCTCGGTAACGCCGACGCGTCTGCTCGATTCGCGTACGGGCCTCGGGTTCCTGGGCCCAGTGGCGGGGTCGACCTCGCGGTCACTGGCGGTGCGCGGCGTCGGACCGGTTCCGGCCGTCGCCACCGCGGTGTTGATGAACGTCACCGTCGTGTACCCGTCCCGCTCCGGTTACCTGACCGTCTTCCCGTCGGGCTCGGCCCAGCCGACGGCGTCGAACCTGAACTTCGTGGCGTTGCAGACGGTGCCCAACCTTGTGTTGGTGCCGCTCGGGCCCGATGGAGCGATCCGCTTCTTCAATTCGGCCGGGAGTGCCGACGTGCTGGCCGACGTGGTTGCGTACGTGGGCTGAGGGTCTCAGACGATCCGGTAGGTCTGCACTCCGTGGGCCACCACGGTCCCAGCGGCATCGGTGGCGGTCATCTCGGTGAACGTCAACTCACGACCGCGACGCACGGTACGGGCATGACACACCAGGTCCGAGCTCTTGCAGGCCCCCACGTACTGGATGCTCATCGAGACCGTCGAGGCACGGCTGCCCTTGGTGAAGT
>JANMIX010000032.1:0-2215 GCA_031376015.1 Acidimicrobiia bacterium
CACCACTACACGGTGGGCGGGGAGTTGACCGTCGAGGACGAAGAGGTGTTGGACGAGCGCGTCGAGATCGTGTCGTGCCGGTGGTGCGAGAGCCCCCGAGCCGTGGAAGTCACGGCCGACGAGGGGGTCACCGGGTCCTGAGCGCGCCGACGGTCCTGTTGCGTCCCGCGCTCGAGGCTGCGATCGCAGTGGCCCGGGCGGGCGAGGGCGCGGAACCACCGATGCCCGCGCCGGTTGCCCTGCGCAAGTACCTCCGCTTCGCCCGTTTGCCCGCCCCTGCCCTCGACATCGCCCGTCGCGTGCTCGAGGACGACCCTGACTTCCGCCAACGGGTGGCATCGGCCCTCTCCGAGGCGCAGGTCGGGGAGGCGGGCTGGCTCTGGCTCACCCGGCCGGAAGGCTGGGAGGAGCGGGTGGAGGACCTGCGGCGTGAGGCCCAGGACGCCGAGGCCGCCGAGCGCGAGCAACGCGCTGATCGGGACGCACACCGCCGGCTGGCGCATGCCGAGGATCGGGCGCGGCGAGCCGAGGCCCTGCTGGCCGATCGCGAGCGGGCGCTGGAGACCGCCCGCACGGAGCTCAGCGAGGAACGTCAGAGCCGTCGGGCCCGGGAGGTCGAGCTGGCGGCCGCCACCGACACCCTCGCCCACCTTCGCGAGGAGCGCCACGCCGCGGTGCGGCGCTTCAAGGAGATCGAAGCCGAGCTCGCACAGCGCACCGCCGAGCTTCGCCAGGCCCGTCATGGCCTTCGCCAGCGCGATGCGGAACTCGCTGCGTCCGTGGCTCCCGACCCCACACCCCAGATGACGCCGCCGGAACCGGTGCCGGTCCCGGCCGAGCCGCCGTTGGATCGTGCCGCCTTGGCGCACCTGGTGGCGCAGGCCGCGCAGGCCGCGCACCAACTGTCGGCCGCTCTCGGCTCGGCGTCGGGCCTGTTGTCACCGGCGCCCGCCGTCCCCGAGGCGCCCCGTGCCTCGCCGGCCCGCCCGCCGGTGCGCGTGGCCGCCCGCCTGCCCGGCGGTGTGCTGGCCGACTCGGTGGAGGCCGCCGATCACCTGCTGCGCCTGGAGGGGGCCATGCTGCTGGTGGACGGCTACAACGTGTCGATCTCGGCCTGGCCAGATCTGCCGATCGCATTGCAGCGCGTCCGCCTGGTCGACGCGCTGACCGAGTTGCATGCCCGCACGTTGGTCGAGGTGGAGGTGGTGTTCGACGGCGCCGAGACCGGGATGCCCTCGGGTCTTCCGGCGGCGGCCCGAGCCGGGGTGCGCGTGCGCTTCTCGCCACCGTCGACCGAAGCCGACGACGTCGTTCTGGAGCGGATCGACACCCTGGCGGCGCGCCGGGTCGTGGTGGTGGCCTCCAGTGACCGGCGGGTGCAGGAAGGGGCGCGGCGGCGCGGTGCGTACGTGATCGCCGCCAACCAGTTGTTGGGCGCCCTCCGTCGCTGAGCCGGTGCCGGCGAGGCGGCCGCGGTTCAGTGACACACCCCCCTCCTACGTTTCGTTCCATGGAGAACGAACGTGACGAAGTGCTGCGGATCGACTGCGACGATTGCGTGATGGCCGGCACCGATTGCTGCGACGATTGCATCGTCACGTTTCTGTGCCGCGAGGCCGATGCGGGGGCCGTGGTCTTCGATGCGCAGGAGTGGCGCAGCCTGCGGCTGCTGCAGAAGGGCGGCTTGGCCCCCGCACTGCGGCACACGCCGCGCGGCGGGCGCGCCAGTGCCTGAGGATGAACGGATCCCGACCTGCCAAATGGTACGGTCCGGGGCCAACAACCCGCGGGAGCGGGTAGCCGTTACGTCAGGAGAGGCCGGGTTCACCAACGGTGCAAAAGCTCCACCTGGTGGGGTTCACCACCGATCGCCGAAGCCTCATCTTCAGCGTTCGCCGCGGCGCGAAGTCGGGCGGTTACGTCGTCGAATTGGACGATGAACTGCTCGATGCCATCGGGGCGACCGAGGAATGGCCCGACGAGCCGGAGGACTCCGACGAAGAGGTCGTGGCCGGCCTGGCTGCAGAACCACAAGGGCTTCCGGCACCGCGCGCCGAGAGCGCCCTGACGGTCAGGGAGATCCAGTCGCGCCTACGGCGCGGTGGCTCCATCGAGGAGATCGCGGCCGATGCAGGCGTGGATGCGTCGTGGGTCTCGCGCTTCGCCGCGCCCATCCGCGCCGAGCAGGCCGAGATCATTCGCACCGTGCGGGCCC
>JANMIX010000033.1:0-2661 GCA_031376015.1 Acidimicrobiia bacterium
CGCATCTTCGTGCCGCCGCTGGAGTTCGATCCGCTCACCTCCGAGCCCCTCACCGAACTGGTGGAGGTCGGCCCCGCGGGGATCGTGACCACGTGGGCCTGGGTGCGCGAGCCGCTGGCCAAGCACCCGCTGCAGCACGCCTTCGCGTGGGCGCTGATCCAACCCGACGGTGCGCACTCCTCGCTGTTGGGCGCGGTCGACGCCGGCTCGCCGGATGCCATCCGAATGGGCACGCGGGTCACGCCGGTGTTCCGGGACGAGCGCGAGGGCCACATCTGCGACCTGAGCCACTGGGTGCTGGAGGGGGCGTCATGACGGTGGAGGTCACCCTGCCCGCACGCCTGCGCGACGTAGAGCCGGTGCGCTCGGTTCGCACGCCGGCCCGGCTCGACTACAACTACACGCCCGGCAAGTCCCAGAGCATCTTCCTTCACGGCATCGCCCAGAAGAAGATCCTCGGCCAGCGCTGCCCGATCTGCGCCAAGGTCTACGTGCCCAGCCGGGGCTCCTGCCCCAGCGACGGCGTGCCCACCGAGGAGATCGTGGAGTTGCCCCACAAGGGCACCGTCGTGTCCTTCTGCATCGTGAACGTGCAGTTCTACGGCCAGGCCATGGAGGTGCCCTACACCAGCGCCCTCATCCTGCTCGACGACAGCGACCTGCCGATCATGCACCTCCTCCAGGAGGTCAAGGTCGAAGACGTTCGCATCGGGATGCGGGTCGATGCGGTCTGGGTCCCCGACGAGGAGATCGGTCCGACCTTGGAGAGCATCCGCTACTTCCGCCCCATCGATGAGCCCGACCGCGCCGTGGAGCAACCCGGTGAGCACGGATGGGGGGAGGGCCAGTGAGAGACATCGCCATCATCTCCTTCGCCCAGTCGAAGCACTCGCGCCGCGTCAGCGACGCCAACGAGGTCGAGATGCTGATGCCGGTCACCGCGGCAGCACTGGCCGGGGCCAACATGACCAAGCACGACATCGGCTTCACCGTGTCCGGCTCCACCGATTACCTGGCCGGCACCGCCTTCAGCTTCGTGATGACCCTCGACGGGGTCGGCCCGTGGCCTCCCATCCAGGAGAGCCACGTCGAGATGGACGGGGCCTTCGCCCTCTATGAGGCATGGGTCAAGCTGCAGTTGGGCGAGATCGACACGGCGCTCGTCTACAGCTACGGCAAGTCGTCGCCGGGCAACACCCACGAGGTGCTGTCGCGCCAACTCGACCCGTACTCGGTGGCGCCCCTGTGGCCCGATGCCATCAGCCTGGCGGCGCTGCAGGCCCGATCGCTGATCGAGTCGGGCAAGGCCACCGAGAAGGACTTCGCCGAGGTCACCGCCCGCAGCCGCCGTGACGCCCTGGGCAACCCGTATGCCCAACTGGCGTGGGATCGCAGCGCCGAGGACCTGCTGGCCGAGACGCCGATGGTCGACCCGTTGCGACGCCACGACTGCCCGCCCATCACCGACGGCGTGGCCGCAGTCGTGCTGGCGGCCGAGGACGTGGCCCGGGCCCACTGTGTGCGCCCCGCGTGGATCCGCGGGATCGACCACCGCATCGAGTCCGCCGTGCTGGGCCTGCGGGATCTGGCCGACTCACCGTCCACCCGCACGGCCGCCCAGAAGGCGGGCGCCGCCGAGGGCACGATCGATGTCGCCGAGGTGCACGCCCCCTTCAGCTCCCAGGAGTTGATCCTGCGCGATGCCCTGGGGTTGAGCGACACGGTGGAGATCAATCCTTCGGGTGGTGCCCTATGCGCCAACCCGATCATGGCTGCCGGCCTCGTGCGCTTCGGCGAGGTGGCCCAACGCATCATCGACGGCACCGCCGACCGGGGCATCGCCCATGCGACCTCGGGGCACTGCCTGCAACAGAACCTGGTCTGCGTCCTCGAGGGAGAGAGCTGATGGGCAAGCAACCGGTGGCCGTGATCGGCATCGGCCAGACCGAGCACCGTGCCACCCGGGGCGATGTGTCCATGGCCGGGCTCGTGCGCGAGGCCGCCGATCGGGCGCTGCTCGACGCCGGCCTCACCATGGCCGACATCGATGCCGTCGTGGTGGGCAAGGCGCCGGACTTCTTCGAGGGTGTGATGATGCCCGAGCTGTTCCTGGCCGACGCCCTGGCCGCCGACGGCAAGCCGCTGTTCCGGGTCCACACCGCCGGGTCGGTGGGCGGCTCCACCGCAATCGTCGCCTCGCAGTTGGTGCAGGCCGGCATCCACGACCGGGTGCTGGTGGTCTGCTTCGAGAAGCAGTCCGAATCCGAGGCCATGTGGGCGCTGTCGCTGCCCCTGCCATTCCAGCCCCCGATGCACGCAGGTGCCGGCGGCTACTTCGCCCCACACATCCGGTCCTACATGCGGCGGTCCAAGGCGCCCAACCACACCGGCATCCTGGTGGCGGTCAAGGACCGGCTGAACGGCTGCAAGAACCCCTACGCCCACCTGCACGAGTCCGACATCACCTTCGAGAAGGTGGAGCAGTCGATGATGCTGTGGGATCCGATCCGCTACGCCGAGACCTGTCCTTCCTCCGACGGGGCCTGCGCGGTGATCCTGTCCTCGGAGAAGGGGCTGGCCGGCGAGCGGCCCCCGGCCTGGATCCGCGGCACCGCCATGCGCTCGGAACCCACGATGTCCGCCGACCGGGACCCGGTCCTT
>JANMIX010000083.1:0-2048 GCA_031376015.1 Acidimicrobiia bacterium
GACAGCGTGACCTCGCCGGCCACCGCCATCCGCCTCAGCGAGCTGGGTGCCTGCGGGATCCTTCACGTGGAAGGGCTGTGGGGACGCTACGAGGACCCCGAGGCCGTGTTGGAGGAGATCGCCGGGCTGAGCGAGTCGAAGGCGACGGCGCGCCTGCAGGAGTTGTACGCCGAACCGGTGCATCCCGAGTTGGTGGTGGCCCGGGTGGCGGAGATCCGAGACGCGGGGGCGGTGACCGCCGTGGCCGTGTCGCCCCAGCGCACCGAGGCACTGGCCGCGGCCATCCTGAAGGCCGAACCGGACCTGGTCGTGATCCAGTCCACCGTGCTGTCGGCCGAGCACGTCAGCCGCGAGGTGTCCGAGCCACTGAACCTCAAGTCGTTCGTGCGCCGCTTCGAGCTGCCGGTCGTGGTCGGCGGCTGCTCCAGCTACCAGGCCGCGCTGCACCTCATGCGAACCGGCGCCGCCGGTGTACTGGTGGGCGTGGGTTCCTGCGGCGCAGGTCCGACCCGTTCGATCCTCGGCCTGGGGGCGCCGTCCGCCACGGCGATCGCCGATGCCCGCGCCGCCCGGATGCGTCATCTCGACGAGACCGGTGTGTACGTCCACGTCATCGCCGACGTCCCGCTCCACACCGGCGGCGACATCGCCAAGGCCATCGTGTGCGGGGCCGATGCGGTGGTGCTCAGCACCCCGCTCGCGGCGGCCACCGAAGCGCCGGGCCGAGGTTTCCACTGGGGCATCCCCGCTGCCCACGCCTCCCTGCCCAAGGGCGTCCGCTCGCAGATCGAACGGCTCGGGAGCCTCGAGGAGATACTGATCGGTCCCGATGCCGGTGGTGGCGGACAGCGCAACCTCATGGGCGCGCTGCGCCGCACCATGGCCCTCACGGGCTACGAGACGGTCAAGGAACTCCAGAAGGCCGACCTGGTGGTGTCCTCATGACCGGGATGAACGGGATGAACGGGATGAACGGGATGAAGCGGCAGCGTTGCGGTCGGGGTTCGCGCCGAGGTGCCGGCGCGTGAGTGATGCGACACCGGTGCACGTCGTGCCCGACGAAGGGGCGGTGCTCGTCGTCGACTTCGGCGCCCAGTACGCCCAACTGATCGCCCGCCGGGTGCGCGAGGCACACGTGTACTCCGAGATCGTTCCCCACACGATCACCGCGGCGGAGGTGCTGGCCCGCCGTCCGGCGGGGATCATCTTCTCGGGAGGGCCGGCGTCGGTGCACCTCGACGGTGCCCCCGGGATCGACCCCGACGTGTACGAGACCGGGGTGCCCATCCTGGGCATCTGTTACGGCGCCCAGTTGCTGGCCCGGGATCTGGGTGGCGAGGTGGCCAAGACCGGCCGCGGCGAGTACGGCCGCACGGCACTGCGTTCCTCCGGTACCCCCGGTCGCCTGCTGGCGGAGCTGCCCACCGAGCTCGACGTGTGGATGAGTCATTTCGACACGATCACCGCCGCGCCCGAGGGGGCCACCGTGCTGGCGGCCACGGGTGACACTCCGGTGGCGGCCTTCGAGGCCACTGACCGGGGTCTGTACGGGGTCCAGTTCCACCCCGAGGTGATCCATACCAACCACGGCCAGGACCTGCTCAAGCGGTTCCTGTACGACGGTTGTGGCTGTCTGCCGCTGTGGACGATGTCCTCGGTCATCGAGACCCAGGTGGCGGCGGTGAAGGCGCAGGTGGGCACGGCCCGGGTGCTGTGCGGGCTCAGCGGCGGGGTCGACTCCGCGGTCGCGGCCGCGTTGGTCCACAAGGCCGTCGGGCCCCAGCTCACCTGCGTGTTCGTGGACACCGGCCTCATGCGCGCCGGCGAGGCCGATCAGGTGGTGGAGACCTTCCGCCGCGCCTTCGGCATCGAGCTGGTGCACGTGCGGGCCGCCGACCGGTTCTTCGATCGCCTGGCCGGGCTGATCGACCCGGAAGAGAAGCGCAAGGCCATCGGCGAACTGTTCATCCGGGTGTTCGAGGGCGCCGCCGGCGGCGTCGAGGACGCCCGTTTCCTGGTGCAGGGCACGCTGTATCCCGACGTCATCG
>JANMIX010000086.1:0-1533 GCA_031376015.1 Acidimicrobiia bacterium
CTTGTCGCGGTACCAGGGGGCGAGTTCGCGGGCGGCGGTGACGTCCTCGGGGCGGTAGCCGGTGGTGGCGTACCAGCAGATCGCCAGTGTGCTGATGATCAGCCCGAACGGGACGGTGCGTTCCACGGCCTTGGGTAGCCGGTTGCGGGCCTGGCCGACCCCGGTGGTCTGTTTCGTGTCTTCGATCGCGACCTCGATCGACCAGCGGGCGGCGTAGCGTTCGATCACCTGGGCCGGGGTCGCGGTCAGGTCGGTGGTGACCAGGGCGATGCCGTAGCCGGTGGTGGTGGAGCGGTCGCGGACCAGCACGACCTGCACCGGTTGTGCGCCCAGCACCCCGTACCACAGGCAGTTGAGTGTGGCGGTCGCCTCGGTGGTGGTGGCCCCGTAGCGGTGGACCACGGTGGGGGTGAAGGTGGTGGTGGCGGCGAGCTCGGCCAGACCGGGGAGTTTGCTGCCCTTGAGCTGGGGCCGCCCGCGTCGCCCGGTGCGGGGCGGGGCGAGCTGGTAGAGGGCGGCGTTGGACCGTAGCCGGGTGGTCCAGGTGATGGTGGCGGGCAGCCCGCGCAGCGTGCGTCCGGCGTAGGCGGAGTCGGCGACCACCTCGATCCGCCGGTCGGGCAGTGCGCCGGCCAGGCGCTCGACCAGGCGCCGGGCCAGGGTCAGCCGGGAGTCGCCGGTTCCCTTGTGCACCAAGGCGAAACCGACCGGCAGCGCGAGGGGACGGTCCAGGAACGCCAGCTTGACCACGATCGCGGCGATGACCCAGTTGTTGCCGTAGCCGACCTTGTGCCCGCCCGGGGCCGACCCGTCGTGGAACCAGGACGCGGCATGCACCTTGGGTCCGCGGCGGTGAAATAGGGTGTCGTCGATCGCGACCCTGACCACCTGCCCGGCGGGCACGAGCAGGCCCACGACCAGCCCGGTGAGCACCGCGCTGAGCTGCTCGGGTGACCATCGGGCGGCCGAGAAGAACCGGTGCGCCCGATGGTGGCTCCACACCCGCGAGAGCCGCGCCCCGACCAGCATCCCGCATACCGTCCGGCGCCCGGTTTGAGCCAGGAACCCGCTGGCCAGCGCGCAGAACACGGCGAAGCTTGGGCCGGTGAAGCACTCACGGAACTCCCCCAGCAGCGCCCCCAGCGACGGTGGTGGTGAGGCTAGATTCAGTTCCTGGGGCGTCGGCGTGCCCGATTGGGGAAGACACGCGCCGGCGCCCTCCCTCGTCTCGGTGTCCGCGGGCGGTTCGGGCTTCGGCTGTGAGGGGGCGTGGAGGCGCCGGTGGGAAGACATGTCGCCACATTGGTCACTTCAGTCACACCAGTCACGCAGCCACGCCGCCGACCCACTGGCCGCCACCCTCGGGATCCAGCTCGCCCCGCCCCGCCCGTCCGCACCAGATTCCCCGCGGCACTTGAGAAGCAAACGGGCGACAGGCGCGTGCACACGTCCCCTCGACCGTGGCCCGTCCGGCACGGTCGAGGGGTAGAGAGCGCGGTCGGGGCTCGGCTGAGCGACTGGGGAGGTGGGGCG
>JANMIX010000089.1:0-2045 GCA_031376015.1 Acidimicrobiia bacterium
CGCGGCGCTCACGAGGTGGGCCCGAGTGAGTACTCGCCGGTCTCGGGATGGTGGTACCACCCACCGGCGGCGTGGGTGCCGCCGTCGACGTGAATCGTCTGGCCGGTGATGTAGCCGGCCATATCGGAGGCCAGGAACACCGCGGCGCCGGCCATCTCGTCGATGTGGCCGGCCCGGCCCATCGGGACCGTATGACCGAAGCGGGCCTCGGCGCCGGGAGGGGCCACCGCCTGCATGCCCTCGGTGAGGGTGATGTCCGGTGCGAGGGCGTTCACCCGGATCCCGTGCGGCGCCAGCTCCAGCGCCGCGGTCTTGGTGTAGTTGATGACCCCTGCCTTGGCCGCCGCGTAGGCCGCGTAGCCCGGTGCCGCTCGCACGCCTTCGATGGAGGTGATGTTGATGACGCTGCCACCGATCGCCGCCGCCACCATGCCGCGCGCCACGCGCTGGGTGCACAGCAGCACATGGCGCAGGTTGGCTCGGTACAGCGCATCCCAGCCGTTCTCGGTGGTGTCGAGCAACGGGGAGAGGAACACCCCTCCGGCGTTGTTGACCAGGATCGACACGGGGCCCAGTTCCTCGGTGGTGCGGGCCAGGGCGGCGTCGACGGCGGCGCTGTCGCGTACATCGGTGGTGAGCGCCAAGGCGCCGATGTCGCCGGCCACCGCGGCGCCGGTCTCGGCGTGCTGCTCCCAGATGGCGACCGAGGCGCCGAAGGCGACGAGGCCCGCGGCGATGCCCTTGCCGATGCCGCTGCCTCCGCCGGTGACCACGGCAACCCTTCCGTGGAGTAGGACATCGGATGGATCGATCGTCATGGGCGGGACTGTAGATCGATTCGCCCCCGCAGTGTTTTACAACTTTGCCGGAAAGTGTTAACCCTAGGACTCGCCACTCAGCTCTGGAGGCCTTGCCGTGCCGATGATCGAACCCATCCCGCTCGAGGCACTGTCCCCCGGTTCCCGGGCCATCATCGAAGGTGGGGTCGAACAGGGCCTGTACGCCACCCCGGTGCCGCTGCAGATCTTCGCCTACCGCAGCGCCCTCCTCGAGTCGACGCACGCCAAGCGAGTGGCTCGCGGCGGGGGCACCCTCCTGGGGGGCCGCATCCTGGAACTGTTGCGGATCCGCAGCGCCCAGTTGGGCGAGTGCCAACCGTGCATGCAGTCGCGCAAGCACGACTCGATCACCGACGAGGACGTTGCCTGCCTGGTGGACGAGGACCGCAGCGATCTCGATCCCCAGGAGCGTATGGCGTTGCGGTTTCTCGATCTGCTCTCGGCGGACCACCACGCCATCGATGCCGGCTTCTACCGCCAACTCGGCGAGGTGTTCACCACGGCGCAGATCGTCGAGCTGGGCTTCGCCTGTTCCGAGATGATGGGCTTCCACCGCTTCATCCACACGCTCGACGTCTTCGGCACCGATCCGCCGGTGCTTCCCTTCCGTGCTGATCAGGTGGATGCCCGACGCACGGTGGACGCGGCGGACCCGGTGGCCGGGGTCGCGCCGTGAGCAGCACCGTCTTCGTCACCGGCGGCACCGGCCTCACCGGCGCCAACGTGTGCGTGCAACTCATCGAACGGGGCGACCGTGTCAGGGCCCTGGTGCGCAACCCGGAGGAAGCCGCTGCGCTGGCCGGCATCGGCGTCGAACTGGTGCAGGGCGACATCACCGACGCCGGCGACGTACTCACTGCGGCAGAGGGATGCGACGCCGCCATCCACTGCGCGGCGCTGCTCGGTGGGGCCAGCCAGGACCTCGACGAGTTCCGGGCGGTCAATTTCACCGGGACCGTGAACGTGCTCGATGCCGGACGTGCACACGACATGCGCCGCGTCGTGGCCCTCAGCACCGGCACCTTCTTCGACCTGAGCGCGCCGGGGTTCCGCGAGGACGCGCCGCTGCTCGACAACCCGCCTGATGACCCCTACACGGTGACCAAACTGGCCGCCTTCCGCGAGGTGCACCGAAGGGCGGAGGCGGGTGATGACGTACTCACCTGCCATCCGGGGGCGATCTTCGGGCCGGGCCTGGTGGCGGAG
>JANMIX010000106.1:0-7772 GCA_031376015.1 Acidimicrobiia bacterium
GACCACGGTCCATCCGGCGCAGATCGCCGGGGTGACCACGCATGAGGACCCCGACGGGTTCACGACCTACACGTGGACGCCGACCGGCGAGGAACCCGGCGGGGTGGGCGAGGAGATCGAGTCGGCCGCCGCCATCCGTCGCCGCCGGCGCCAGCACGACCTCGAGCCGCAGGTCTCCAAGCCCCGTGTCGTCACCACCCGCGCCGTGGGCTTCATCCTCGTGCTGTTCGTGATGGTCGGGGGGATCTACTCGATCCTCCGCTACAGAGCCGAGGAGGGCTACACCGCCCGCCTGCAGGACCGCTACGTGGTCGTGGACAAGGGCGCCGACATCCTCTGGTTCTCCAAGTCGAGCTACGACAACAAGCGGCACTGCCTCGCCCCGGCCAGCGCCTTCCTGCAAGCCCGGCTCATCACCGGCATCGACCTGGAGTCCGCCCCCGGCGCCGACAACTGGCTGAGCACCAACACCGTCGACCCTGCCGACGACGGTTCGTGCCCGGCCCTGCCCAACACGACCGCCTCCCCGACGACCACCGAGATCACCCCTCCCACGCAATCGCCACCGCCGTCGGGGCCGGGGCCGGGATCCTCGTCGCCTTGATGGGCATCGTTCGTCGCCGCACCGAGCTGGGTCTCGTGCTGCTGGCGGTGGGAATCACTTCGGGCCTCTACGCCCTCGCTTCCCTGGGCCGCACCGCCGACCTGCCCGCCAACATCGGCCCGTTCCTGGGCATCGTGCTCGGCCTGCTGGTCATCGCCCATGTCGCCACTCGCCGGCTCGCTCCGGGGGCCGACGGGGTGATCCTGCCGCTCGCCGCCCTGCTCAACGGGATCGGCTTCGTGTTCATCGCCCGCCTCGACGAGACCGCCCGCACCCCCAAGGGCTACGCCCAAGCCCAAGCCGGGTGGACTGTCATCGGCATCGGCGCCTTCGTGGCCACCCTCGTCGTCGTGCGCCGCGCCCGCGACCTGCAGCGCTACCGCTACACACTCCTGCTCGTCGGCGTGGTCCTGCTGGTGCTGCCGCTCATCCCCGGGATCGGCGAGGAGATCAACGGCGCCCGCATCTGGGTGCGCATGGGTCCCCTGTCGTTCCAGCCCGGCGAGTTCGCCAAGGTCGTGCTCGCCATCTTCTTCGCCAGTTACGTGATGGAGCGCCGCGAGGTACTGGGCATGGCCACCTTCCCCCGCTTCCGACCCATGCTCCCCGACCTGCGCCACCTCGGCCCAGTGCTCTTCGCCTGGGGCTTCACCGTGCTGATCATGACCACCGAGAAGGACCTCGGCTCCTCCTTACTGTTCTTCGCCCTCTTCATGCTGGTCGTGTGGGTGGGCACCGGCCGCGGCGCCTACGTGGGTGTGGGCGCCGCCCTGTTCAGCGCCGCCGCCGTGTTCTCCTACCGCTCCTTTGCCCACGTGCAGACCCGCGTCGACATCTGGCTCGACCCTTGGTCGCGGGCGTCGGGCAAGGGTTTCCAGGTGATCCAGTCGTGGTTCGCACTGGCCTGGGGCGGCGTGGCCGGCACCGGCATCGGCCTCGGGCATCCCGACCGCATCCCCGTCGTCTACACCGACTTCATCTTCGCCGCCATCGGCGAGGAACTCGGCCTGCTGGGCACGGTGGCGATCATCGCCTGCTTCCTTCTGCTGGTGGGCACCGGCCTGCGCATTGCGGTGCGAGCCGAAGCGCCCTTCGAGAAGCTCCTGGCCACCGGACTCACCGTGCTTCTGGGCCTGCAGTCGTTCATCATCATGGCGGGCGTCACCCGTCTCCTCCCGCTCACAGGGGTGACCCTGCCGTTCGTGTCCTACGGCGGTTCCTCGCTGGTGGCCAACTACGTGCTCATCGCGCTGTTGATGCGCATCAGCGACGACACCGCCCGCCGCAACGGTGAGGTCATCGTGCGTCCGTCCCGAGCCGAACGGGCCGCGGTGTGAACCGCCAGTTGCGTCAACTGGGCGCCGGTCTGCTGCTCTGTTTCCTGGCGCTGCTGGCCATGGTGAGTTGGGTCCAGGTCTTCGATGCCGCGTCGCTCAACGGCAACACCCTCAACAGCCGCAAGATCGTCCGCGACTTCGACCAACCCCGGGGCCAGATCGTCTCGGCCGACGGCGCCGTGCTGGCCCGCAGCGTGGCCGCCCCCAAGGCCGACGGCTTCGAACGCCAGCGCCAGTACCCCGAGGGTGACCTCTTCGGGCACCTCACCGGCTACCTCAACCTGAACTTCGGGGCCACCGGCGTGGAATCGGCCTACAACGACGACCTGTCCGGCAACCCCGCCGCCCAGGACGTGAAGACCCTGCGCGACCTCTTCGTCAGCGACCCCACGCCCGACGACATCCGCCTCACCGTCCGTAAGGACCTCCAGGCCCAGGCCCGAACCCTGCTCGGCAACCGCAAGGGAAGCGTGGTGGCCCTCGACCCCCGGGACGGATCCATCCTGGCCCTGTGGAGCTACCCCAGCTTCGATCCCAACGCGCTGGTCACCCACGACGCCCCCAAGGCCCAGACCGCCAAGGACGCCCTCGAAGCCGACCCGGCCCACCCGCTGCGGGCCCGCACCTGGCAGGAACGCTTCTTCCCCGGGTCCACCTTCAAGGTGGTCACCGGCGCCATCGGCGTCGACAGCGGCAAGGTCACCACCGCCTCGCCGGCCTACCCGGTGTCGCGTGGCTACAAGATCGACTTCACCACCCAACTGCTGGGCAACTTCGGCGGCGGAGCCTGTGGGGGTACGTTGCTCGACATCCTGCGGTTCTCGTGCAACTCGGCCTTCGCCGAGATGGGCGACAAGACCCTGGGCGCCAGCATCATGGTGAGCGGGGCCGAGCGCTTCGGCTTCAACCAGGACAGTCCCCTCGACCTGCCCGGCGCGGCGCGCTCGGTGTTCCCCACCGATTTCCCCGCCAACCAGGGCAACGGACCCCTGGCCCGCGCCGCACTCGGCCAGGGCGACGTGCAGGCCACGCCCCTGGAGATGGCCATGATCGCCGGGGCGCTGGGCAGCGGTGGGGTGATGATGACCCCGCACGTGCTGGGCCAGGTGCTCGACCAGAAGGGCGATGTGGTGCGCACCTACACCCCCCGGTCGTGGCGCACCGTCGTGGGCGCCGATGCCGCCGCCACGATGCGCACGGCGATGCTGGGAGTGGTCAACACCGGCACCGGTACCGCCGCCCGCATCGCCGGGGTGGAGGTGGGGGGCAAGACGGGTACGGCCCAGTTGGGTACCACCCCGCCCCGCTCGCACGCCTGGTTCATCTGCTTCGCCGGCCCGCCCGGCCAGCCGCCGACGGTGGCAGTCGCCGTCATCGTGGAGGGCGAACCGGGTGCCAGCGAGCAGACCGGGGGGCGCGTCGCCGCCCCCATCGCCCGTGAGATGGTGCGCGCCGCGCTGGCCGTGCAGAAGTGACCAGCCGCGTTTCTCACCGCACCGGAAAGTAGGCTCGGCCCTTACCTATGTCGCAGCAAACGGTCTACAACGGGCGCTACGAGCTGCACCGACGGCTCGCCCGCGGTGGCATGGCCGACGTGTACTTGGCCCGCGACCAGCTGCTCGACCGGCCAGTGGCCATCAAGGTGCTCTTCCGGGAGTTCGCCACCGACCCCACCTTCGTGGAGCGGTTCCGCCGCGAGGCCCAGGCCGCCGCCAACCTCAACCACGCCAACATCGTGGCCGTCTACGACTGGGGCGAGGAGGACGGCACCTACTTCATCGTCATGGAGTACGTGGAGGGGCGCAGTCTGGCCGACGTGCTGCGCACCGAAGGCCCGCTGCACCCGCTGCGGGCGGCCGAGATCACCGCCGACATCGCCTCGGCGCTCAGCTTCGCCCACCGCAACGGTGTCATCCACCGCGACGTGAAACCCGGCAACGTGATCATCTCCCCCACCGGGCAGGTGAAGGTCACCGATTTCGGCATCGCCCGCGCCTTCGGCTCGGCGGTGGACCAGAACCTCACCCAGGTCGGCTCGGTGATGGGCACTGCCACCTACTTCTCCCCCGAGCAGGCCCAGGGCAAGCCCCTCGATCCGCGCAGCGACGTCTACTCGTTGGGCGTCGTGCTCTACGAGATGCTCACCGGCCGGCCGCCCTTCACCGGCGAGAGCCCCCTGGCCATCGCCTACATGCACGTGCAGCAATCGCCCGAGCGGCCCCGGAAGCTGAACCCCGCGATCCCCGCCGAGCTCGAGGCCATCACGGGCAAGTGCATGGCCAAGAGCACCGAGGCCCGCTATGCCTCCGCTGACGATCTGCGCACCGATCTGCGTCGCTTCCAGGAAGGCGAACCGGTCGCGGCTGCCCGGGGCGCCGAGGCCGCCACCCAGGCCGTCGGTGCCGCCGTCGGTGCCACCCAGATGATGGGGGCGGCCGCCACGGCCGCCGTACCGACGGCCGACGGCACCCGGGCCATGCCGTCCTACGTGCCCCAACCCCCGCCGCGCCGCCGCAACGGGTTCCTGGTGCTGCTGCTCCTGCTGCTCCTGCTGCTGGGCGGGCTGTTCTTCGCCCTCGCCAAGGTGTTGTCCTCGGACAGCACCAGCGGCACGGTCGAGTTCCAGGTGCCCACGTCGCTGAAGGGCCGGCCTCAAGCCGAGGCCATCGCGGCGTTGCAGACGGCCGGGTTCGACTACACCGTCGAGACGCGCAAGAACGACACCGTCAAGGTGGGCACGGTGATCGACACCGATCCGGTCGAGGGCAGCACGGTCAAGGTCGACAAGGGCACGAAGCCTTCGGTGAAGTTGATCGTCTCGGCCGGCGCCACCACCCTCCCCATGCCCGACGTCGTGGGCCAGCTCTACACCGACGCGCAGCGATTCCTGCAGGGACAGGGCTTTACCAACGTCACCCGCGACGACCAACCCAACGACGATCCGTCGGTGAAGTCCGGCGAGGTGTTCGAACAGAACCCGCCCAAGGCTTCGGAGGTGGCCAAGGACGCCCCCATCGTGTTGAAGGTGTCCAGTGGCCCCACGCAGGTGCCGGTACCCCAAGTGGCCGGCCAGACCGCGTCGGACGCCGCCAACACCCTCGGTCAAGCCGGCTTCAAGACCACCACGGTGAACGAGAACTCCAGCAGCGTGCCCAACGGCTCGGTCATCCGCACCAATCCGGCCGCGGGTACCAACGCCGCCAAGGGTTCGACGGTGACCCTGATGGTCAGCAGCGGACCCGCCCAGGTGGACATGCCGGCGCTGGTGGGCATGACCAAAGCCAACGCCGACGCGGCCGTGGCCAACGCGGGGCTCACCGCCACCGCCACCTGCCAGATCGATCCGCTGCTGAACCCGGGCCAGACCAACGTGACCGCCCAGAACCCTCAGGCCGGCCAGAAGGTCGACAAAGGCTCCAACGTCAGTTACACGTACTCCGCCACTTCCTGCCCCGGCGGGTAGGCCGCGCCCGGGCCGCGCCGGGTTCGCTCAGCCGGAGGCGGCGACCGCCATGCCGAGGAAGTTGCGCAGCAGGTCGTGACCGACCGCGGTGAGCACCGACTCGGGATGGAACTGCACGCCCTCCACCGCGAACCGGCGGTGTCGCAGGCCCATGATGACCCCCTCGTCGGTTTCCGCCGACACCTCGAGATCGGCTGGCAAGGACGACCGCTCGACCACCAGCGAGTGGTAGCGGGTGGCCTCGAACGGGTTGGGCAGGCCGGCGAACAGGCCCCGACCGTCGTGGCGCACCAAGGAAGTCTTGCCGTGCATCACCTGCTCAGCCCGCACGACCCGGCCACCGAAGACCTGGCCGATGCACTGATGTCCGAGGCACACCCCGAGTACGGGCGTCGTCCCTGCGAAGCGCTCGATCACCGCATTCGAGATTCCGGCGTGGTCGGGATCGCTCGGACCGGGACTCACCAGGACGAAGTCGGGTGCAAGACGCACACAGTCGTCCGCCGATAGGGCATCATGCCGGTAGACCATCGGCTCTGCCCCCAACTCACCGAGATACTGCACGAGGTTGTAGGTGAACGAGTCGTAGTTGTCGATCACCAAGACTCGTGCGCTCATGAAGACAGGAGGCTAGTGCCAGTGCCGGAAAAGTCCCGCCCCGGTTCGCTCGCCAGTCGCCTCATGGCCACGCAGCGCCTGCTCGCCATCGAGGACGACCCCGACATCGCCGAGTTCCTGCGCGCCTACTTCCGGGCCAGCGGCTACGACCTCATCCACCTCGACCCCGATGACCCCCAGCAGGTGATCGACGCGGTGATCGAGCACAAGCCCGACATGATCCTCCTCGACATGACATTGCGTGGTTTCTCCGGCCACACCGTGTATCGCCTCCTACGCGACGACGAGCAGTTCGCCTTCCTTCCGGTGCTGGTGGTCAGCGCCGACACCACCGCCGAACGCCACGTGGGCGACCACGCGGGCCTGGACGGGTTCGTGTCCAAGCCCTTCAACGTGCAGACCCTGGCCGATTCCGTGGCCCAGCACATCGAGGCCGCACAGGCGCTGGCTGCGGTGGCACGCGACGACGAGACCGGGATACTCACCCAGCGCTATCTGACCGCTCGGCTCACCGACGAGTTGCGGGCGGCGCGGCCCTTTGAGCATCCGCTCTCGTTTGCTCTGATCCGGTTGCGGACGATGGAGGCCTTGGGCGCCAAGGTCACCGGCGAGCGAGAGCAGTACATCATCCGCGAGTTGCTCGATTTCGTGCGCACACGTCTGCCCGCCGGCGCCGTGCTCGGCCGCACCGACAGCAAGGAACTGGTGGTGCTGCTGCCGGGCATCGGCCCCGAGGTCCTCGCCGCTGACCTCGCCGCCGCTCTCAGCGAAGCCCGCACCGCGCTGGTCCTGCCCGGCGGGGCCGAGGTCGAGTTGCAGATCGTCGCCGGGGTCGCCGGCTACCCGGCGCATGCCCGCACCCCCGACGAGCTGTACATGGCGGCCGACGCCGCCATGGCGGACGCGGTCGATAGCGGCGCCACCCTGCGGGTGGCGGTGTAAGTTTCTCCGACCATGGCGAAGCCGACGAAGCGGCGCGTGTCCGGCGGCGGACGGACCACCCCCAAGGGTGGGGCCACCGCTGGCCGCTCAGCCCGACCCGAGATGCCCCGAGAAGCAGGCGGCCGCTACACGCCGCCGATCCCTCGCTCGCAGAAGGTGAGCCCCCCCTGGGTGCCCGTCCTGATGTTCGGGCTGCTGCTGATCGGCACCCTGATCATCCTCATTAACTACACCGACACGTTGTGGGGAACCAGCAACTGGTGGTTGCTCGCCGGCTTGGGGATGATCCTCGGCGGGATCATCACCGCCACGCAGTATCACTGACCCTCCACGCAGCGACGGGTTGGTGTCCGGTTCAGTGACAAAAGGGCGACATCAGGGTAACGAACAAGTTACATGGCTGAAATTCTCCCCAGCTTTATCCACAGGTTGGGGACAACGGGGGACAACTCCACAGCGGCCGAATCACTCCAGCGGGGTGATCAGGTCCATGTCCTCGAGGCAGTGCCGTGGCGGTTCGGGGACCTCGTCGTTCGCCGCAGTCATCCGCACCTCGGTGCCGCACAGCGAGCAACGGTAGGTCAGCTTCACCTTGCGCAGTTCGCCCGGCGGCGGCACGGCCGGAATGGGTCGCACGAGGCCGCCCAGCATGGCCGAGCCGATCTTCCAGATGGCCACGCCGGCCAGCACGGCGAGCAGCAGTTTGAGAACGATCATGAGAGTGGGGGCGGGCCGTCGAGCCCGCCCCCCGACCCTTCAGCCCACCCGCTCGATGATGGTGGCGTTTGCCATGCCGCCGCCCACACAC
>JANMIX010000158.1:0-2083 GCA_031376015.1 Acidimicrobiia bacterium
CGACCGACACGCCGACAGACCCCTGCACTTCCGACCCGCCACCCACCGCGTCCCCCACCGCGCCCCGCACCGCGCCCCGCACCGCGCCATCCACCGCGCTCCCCACCGCGCTCCCCACCGCGTCCTGCGCCGCGCCATCCACCGCGTACCGCACCGCGCCCTCCACCGCGCCCCGCACCGCGCCATCCACCGCGCCAGCCACCGCGCCAGCCCTCCCCGCCATCTGATCCAGGAGGTATCCGGCAATCGGCGCCGCGAGGGCCATCGCGATCGGGGAGTCCACCCAGATAATCACCTTCGGTTCGGTGAGCCCCGCATGGCGATAACAGGCACGGGCCGCTCGTTCAAAGGTCGCCCGATCCGCCGGGGCCGTACTCAGCCCTTTGGCAATCCAGGCATCGGCCCACGCCGCCATCCGGTCCCGCTGCGCCGGCGTCAGGGCGTCAATCCGTGTCGTCATTTGGTTAATCCCCCACGAACATGGGTTCATCAGCATCCGTCCATTCCCGCTGGCGCCGCACCTCCCAGATGCCCGGGTCGAGCGTGATCGGGCCATGCTCCTGGTGTTCGACCACGGCCGGCCCCAGCAGTTCGTCAATGGTCAGATACTGGACCCCCTCGTCCACCCGGGTCAGCGTCAGGCCGGCCCGCACCGCCACGCTGTGATGGTGGCCCGTCACTTCCCCGTAGGCCATGATGAGCCGGCCCTGCTCCGGTCCGACCGGCACCCCCGCCGCCTGCGCCACCTTGACAAACAACAGATCGCCCTGCGCGTACATGGTCATGTGATCCTCCCTTGTGGGTTTTAGAGTCCGTACCGTGCTTCGTCCGCTGACTTCGCCTCGGTTGCCGGGTCGATAATCCGCCCGTTGACGTAACCTAACACTTCCCGGTGGCCGTTCAAGTGCCCGCGGAGCCGGTGTTTCATGACCACCATCCCGAAACTGTCCGGCTCCACGAAATCCCGCATGGCCTTCTGGCCCCGCAGCACATCCCGCTGATCCTCTTTGCTGAACGTGGCCCGGAGCGGGCGGTAGAGCCCCAGCACCACACTGGCAATCTGGGCAATGATCTCGCCCCCTTGCAGGTCGTAGGTGGTGGGGGCGCGATAGGGGCGCATCACATCCTTGTCCCCTCGGTTAAGCTGGGCCGCCAAGACCACCGGAATCCCCACATCGTTCGCCGCCCGCTTCAGGCCCTTCAGGAAGCGATCGAGCCCCACATAGCCCCCGGTGTCCACTTGCCCCAGGTGGTCCAAGATCACCACATCGGCTCCCATGCCCGCCGCCATCTGCAATTCCGCCTCGTGGTCCCCCGCGCCCATCGTGAGCATCGGGCTAAACACGAGCTTGTGTTCCAGGGCCATGATCTGGCGCGAGAGTTCCTGTTCGATCTGGGTCTTGGCGCCGGCGGGCATCTTCGCCCACGCGTTTTCCAGGGCCATTTGCGGATGCAGGCCGAGGGCCAGCGCCGCCAGCGCCGTCCGGATCTCACTTGGTTTCTGTTCCAGGGCCAGAAAGTAGATGCGTTTGCCGACCGCGATCCAATGTTCCACCAAGTGAGCCAAGACCGTCGTTTTGCCACTCCCGGTGCCCGCCGCCACCATCCAGAGGTCATGCGGCCAGAGCGGGCCCGTCAGGTCATGCAGCGTCACCCATGGCAGCGTCGGAAGCCGGAACGGGTCGATCGCCAGCCGCTCCTTGGCCTCGAGCATCTGTTCGCGGCCGGCCGTGAGCACCGCGGCGATGGCTTCGGGGGAGCCCGGCACCACCCTGATCTCCGCCCCGGAGGACCGATCCGGCCCCTCACCGACCACGGGTAACCTTGTCGCCGTTCCCGCCTACGTCGGTAACGTCGTTCGATTGGGTCCGAATGTCAAGGGCACACGGGGTCATGCCATTAGTCCACCAGCGAATCGAGCGCCGTTTTGATCCAGCTCAACAGGAGGCGGGATTCAGAGGACAGGGCCTCCGCCGAGGCGAGTTCGATTTCATTGAGCACGTGCAGCGCGTCGCTGTAGAACTCCTCGCGGAGGGCGCTTCGGTAGGCGTCCAGCGCGTCGGCGGCGGGGGTGGTCTTGGTG
>JANMIX010000194.1:0-3496 GCA_031376015.1 Acidimicrobiia bacterium
GTACAGGGCTTTGCAGGTTCTTCACGCCGGATCCTGACGGACACCGGCGTAAAGAACCTGCTGGTCAGATGGGGTGCCCGGACCTCGGCGAACACCCCCGAATCACTGCGACCGCGGGCGCAGAGTGACGACCGCCTCCGCCGAAGGAACAACTTCAAGTGACGGCCCACAGGAAGCGTTCAGTGCTGTCCCTCACCGTCACCGAGGGTCTCTACTTCGGCAACCTCTGGACCGATGGATTCGAGCCTGTGAGGGTGCGGCGGTTCTTCACACGAAGATGGCGCGAGATTCAGCCCGTTGCTGAAGCTGCGAGCAAGGTCGGCGAGTTCATCCGGCAGCGTCCCGACCTCGGGTTCGACACGTCCACGTGAGCCCCTGCGACGACACCGCCGTTAGCGCTTTGCGTTAACGGCAAGTCTGTAGTGGAACGGCTTTGTCAAGGGGAACTTCGAGTGTCTGTTCTTCGTCTTCGGGCGCGTTGAGGTAGGGGCGTGGGGTCTGGTTGTCGAGTGGCAGGCGTCGGGTGGTCAGGGTGGCGGCTGCGTCGCGCTCCCCGGTGCGTGTGGCGGTTCTCGGGCTCCGTGGTCTGCCTGGCGCGTCGACGCGTCGTGGGTCGGTGAACCGCCACTCTGTGGTTCGCGGGTCGAGACCGCAGGTCGTGGATGCGCAGGGAGTTGCCCCTCACTGTGTTCGCGTCCCTTCTCGTGGGAGCGCGCAGACTTGCCGGGGATCGGTCCTGCAGCGGCGGTGCGCCGACGCGCCAGGTAGTCCACGGTCACCACGACGTCACCTCGTCGTGGTTGACCCTGGCGGTCTTGGTCACGCGGTCATCTCGGCCCACACGAACCCGGCGAGCTCGCGGGCGATCGCGGCGACAACAACGTTGCGGGACTGTTTGCGGGCCCCGAGCGTCTTGCCGCCGACAACCGTCGCCACGGCCATCGCCGAGGTCGCGTGACGCCGTGAAGCCCCGGATCATGTACATCGAGTCGAAGGCAGACGGGCTGTCGGGCCCGGCGCGGATCGGCCGCGTGTCGTTCTCGAAGACCGGCCGCAGCATCTACTACGGCGGCAAGACCTTTCGCAGCCTCAAGGGCGGCTACAAGGCCAACTACTACGACGTCGAGACTGGCGAGGAGTACTGGATCTCGGGCCCGAAGAAGGACGGCACCGATCGTCTCTACGGCGAACGCGTCGCGGTCGACATCGACGACGATGTCCGCGACGAGTACTGGACGGAGATCCGTCGTCAGCCCGAGCGAGTGCACGACGGCGACGCGAGTCGCTAGCCCTCACGTTGCTCAGGCGTTACTGCCTTCAAGCAGCCGGAGGCGGTCGTGACGAGCGAAGTCCTCGAAGTCCCGAAGGTTGAGCGTGAGCAGAGGGACATCATCCGTGATGCAGCACGCCGCGATCCAGGTGTCGTTGACGGGCCTTGGGCGACCACGTTGTTGCGCCGCGGCCGCGAGCCGGCCCCATGTGTGCGCGACCTCATCGGAGTACGGGAGCACGAGCAGCCGGTCAACCCACGCGACGAGGTCGTTCCGCCGCCGCTCACCCCACGAGCGCGTCTCCATGCCCTTGTACAGCTCGCCGAGTGTCACGAACGTGATCGCCGCCGTGTTGCCGATCAAATGTCGTGCGTACGCGGGCTCGAGCTGACGACGGTGCAGGAGAGAGGCCGCGTCGGTGTCGAGGACGACTACGGGCACGGGGCTCAGGCGAGATCGGCGTGGCGGCTGGCTCGCACGTCTGCCAGAAACGCCTGCAGATCCTCGTCAGAGTCCCAGACGTCAAGGGCGAAGGTCTCGAGGTCGTCGAGGGACTCGACCGGCTTGAGGCCCTTCTCTCGGGCGAGCGCTTCGAGGGTGGGGCGACGCGCCGGCGGCTGCGGCTCATCGACTCGCTGCGGTTCGGTCACGTCACCTCCTCGGCGTCAGGTCCTCAAGTTTGCCAGGTGGGTGCGACATCGACGCGTGTCATTGATTCGGCGCGCGGGATGGGCGCGGGATGGCGTCTACGCGAGCGGAGCGAGCGAAAGCCCTGTGCACCGCACGTGACCAGGGAGAACTCGTTGGAGGCGGCGATGGGAATCGAACCCATGTACAGGGCTTTGCAGGCCCTTGCCTAAGCCACTCGGCCACGCCGCCAGAGCGGCACACAGTAACCGCCCGCCAGGCTGAGCCAGCCAACCCGAACGACTAGAACACGTTCCAGTTCGCCGCTACCCTCACGGCATGCGCATCCACGAGAAGCTCTTCATCGGCGGCGAATGGGTCGAGCCGGCCACCAGCAACACCATCGAGGTCATCTCCCCGCATTCGGAGGAACTCGTGGGTCGCGTGCCCGAGGGCGCCACCGCCGACATCGACCGGGCAGTGGCCGCCGCCCGTGACTCCTTCGACAACGGCGAGTGGAGCCACGCCTCCCCTGCCGACCGCGTCGCTGGGGTCCAGAAGTTCTGCGACATCTACGCCGCCCGCATGATGGACATGGCCGACGTCATCACCGAGGAGATGGGCTCGCCCATCAGCTTCAGCCAACTGGCCCAGTCGCCCGCGCCGTGGATGATGCTCAGCAGCTTCATCCAGATCGCCTCCACCTACGCGTGGGAGGAAGAGCGCATGGGTGTGCTCGGCAGCCCCGTGATCGTGCGGTCCGAGCCCGTCGGCGTTGTCGGCGCCATCGTGCCCTGGAACGTGCCCCAGTTCGTGACCATGTCGAAGCTGGCCCCCGCGCTGCTGGCGGGCTGCGCCATCGTGATCAAGCCCTCCCCTGAGACTCCCCTCGACGCCATGCTCATGGCCGAGTTGCTGCAGGAGGCCGGCATCCCCAAGGGCGTGGTCAGCGTGATCCCCGCCGGTCGCGAGGTGGGCGAGCACCTGGTGCGCCACCCGGGCGTCGACAAGATCGCCTTCACCGGCTCCACCGCCGCAGGGCGAAAGATCGCCGGCATCTGCGGTGAGCAACTCAAGCGCGTGAGCCTCGAACTGGGCGGCAAGTCGGCGGCCATCATCCTCGACGATGCCGATCTGGCCAAGACCATCGAAGGCCTCCGCTTCGCCTCGCTGATGAACAACGGCCAGGCCTGCGTGGCCCAGACCCGCATCTTGGCCAGCCGCCAGAACTACGACACCGTCGTCGACGCCCTCGCCACCATGGTCTCCTCCATGACCGTGGGCGACCCCATGGACCCGGCCACCGAGATCGGCCCGCTGGTGGCCGAGCGCCAGCAGGAGCGGGTGGAGAAGTACATCGCCGTCGGGCAGGAGGAGGGCGCCAGGGTAGTCGTGGGTGGCAACGGTCGCCCCGCCGGCACAGAAAAGGGCTGGTACGTGCAGCCCACGGTGTTCGCCAACGTCACCAACGACATGCGCATCGCCCGCGAGGAGATCTTCGGCCCCGTGCTCGCGGTGATCCCGTTCGACGACGTCGACGACGCAGTCCGCATCGCCAACGACAGCGACTACGGCCTCGCCGGCTCCGTGTGGACGTC
>JANMIX010000309.1:0-1737 GCA_031376015.1 Acidimicrobiia bacterium
GCATGACCGCCGCGTAGTCGGCCACCGCCAGTGCCGTGTTGGCGAACTGCTCCACCACGAGGATGGCGAGGCCCAGTTCGGCCAGCGAGGAGACCAGGTCGTACAGGCCCTTCACGATCAGCGGCGCCAGGCCCATCGAGATCTCGTCGAGGAAAAGGACCTTGGGGTTCGTGGCCACGGCGCGGGCCATGGCCAGCATCTGCTGCTCGCCGCCCGACATGGTGCCGGCCACCTGGGTGCGCCGCTCGGCCAGCCGCGGGAATTGGCCGAAGGCCTTCTCCGCGATGTGGTCGGGGTCGGACCCGGTGCGGTAGCTCATCATCCGCAGGTTCTCGGTCACGGTGAGGTTCGGGAAGATGCCGCGTCCCTCGGGGATGGTGCACACACCCACGCGCGCCAGGGCCTCGGGCGAGAAGCCGTTCACATGCACCCCGGAGATGTGCACGCACCCCGAGTTGGCTTGCTTCAATCCTGCCGCCACCCGCAACAGGGTGCTCTTGCCCGCGCCGTTGGGCCCCAGCAGCGCCATCACCGTGCCCGGCGGCATCACGAGGTCGACCCCGTGCACCACTTCGATCTTGCCGTAGCCGGCGCGGATGTTGCGCAGCTCCAGTGCCGGCGGTGGTCCGGCAGGGACGTCGAGTTGCCTCGGTCGAGCCGGCGCCCGCCGGGGGGCGCCGTGTCCGTCGAGCGCGAGTGCGTCCGACTTTGCCGGTGCCGCCGCAGTGGTGCTGCGGCCCCGGAACGCGTCGATGCGATCCATCAGCAGCCGCACCACGCCGGAGGGATAACGGATGAGGATCAGGCCACCCAGACCGGTGCCCAGGTACTGGAGGTTGGCCTGGGTGTCGACGTGGGTGGAGAGGATGTCGAGGCCGGAGGCCACCATCGCGGCCAGGAGGACACCCACGATCGAGTCGGTGCCCCAGATGGTGGCGAGCAGCAGCAGGACGAGGCTGGAGAGCATCTGGAAGTCGTTGGTACCCACCTGGCCCTGCAGCCCGCCGTAGACCACACCACCCAGGCCGGCCAGGCCGGCGGACATGGTGAAGACGAGGAGCTTCGTCGAGGTCAGATTCAGGCCGAGCGTGGCGCAGGCGGCGGGCGAGTCGGACATGGCGCTGAGGCGCCGGCCGAGGGCCGAGCGGCGGATGTGCAGGACACCGATGGCCCCGGCGGCAAAGACCAGGGAACTGAAGATCAGGTACGACCGGGAACTATCGAGGGAGATACCCAGCAGCGACAGGCGGGGCACGGCCAGCGCCCCGCCGGTGCCGAACACCTTGTTGTTGTTGAAGAACAGTGCCGACATGCCCTGCGCGAAGGCGAGCGTGCTCAGCGCCAGGTACAGCCCTCGCAGCCGGAGGGCGGGCAGCGCCACCACCGCACCCACGCCGGCGGCCAGGATGAGGGCGGCGAACACGCCGACCAACGAGCCACCGGCGCCGAAGGTGCCCATGCCGTAGGCGCCGACGCCGACGAAGGTGAGCTGGCACAGCGAGATCTGGCCGGCGTAGCCCGTGAGCAGCACGATCGACAGCAGGATGAGGGCGGTCGCCACCCCCTTGGACACGGTGTTCATGTCACCGTCGTTCAGGAAGAACGAGAGCACCACCGCGGCGGCGACGAAGATGCCGGCGTTGCGCAGCGCCTGACGGGGGTTGGGCACCCGAAGCGACTTGCGCTTGAGACCCCTGGTGTTGAGCACCCGCCGGTCGGGGAAGAGGATGACGGCGG
>JANMIX010000409.1:0-5410 GCA_031376015.1 Acidimicrobiia bacterium
CGTCTCGGCCGCCGAGAAGGCTGCCGCCACTGCCGTGCGGCCGTCGCTCGAACCGTCGCCAGCGGCCTTGGCCCTGCTGGCTGAACGCCGCACGGTCCAACGCCGGCCCAACGGATCCGGCAAGGTTCGCGACCCCAACGCCAACGGTCAGAACGGCCGAGCCAGCGGCGACGACGGGGGCGACGCTCCCCGGCGCCGTGAACCCCTGCGAGCGCGGCCATGACGATGCTTCAGGCCAACGGTGTGGTCAAGCGGTTCGGTGGGCTCACCGCCGTGAACGACGTGAGCCTCTCGGTGCCCGCCGGGGAGATCACCGCGCTCATCGGGCCCAACGGTGCCGGCAAGACCACCTTCTTCAACTGCCTCACCGGTCTCCTCGAACCCAACGAGGGCACCGTCCACCTCGACGGGGTCGACATCACCGCGATGCCCACCCACGAGCGGGCCCGCCGCGGCCTGGGGCGCACCTTCCAGCGCCTCGAGGTCTTCTCGGGCATGACCGTGGCCGAGAACCTGCAGGTGGCGGTGGAGACGGCCAACCCTCGGGGCACGTTCCGAGGGGTGTTCCGCCTCCGTCACACCGACGAGCCCGAGGTGCGGGCCCGGGTGGACGAGGTGCTCGATCGCCTCGGCCTCACCAACGTGGCGACCCGGATGGCGGGTGACCTCTCCACCGGTGTGTTGCGCCTGGTGGAGTTGGGCCGCGCCCTGTGCACCAACCCAAAGGTGCTGCTGCTCGACGAGCTGGCCTCTGGCCTGGACGACCGCGAGACCAAGGCTTTGGAGCACATTCTCGTGCAACTGGCCGCCGAAGGCATCGGCCTGCTGCTCATCGAGCACGACATCGAGTTGGTCATGGCCGTCTCGTCCAACGTGTTCGTGCTCGACTTCGGGAGCCTGCTGGCCTCGGGCACACCCCGCGAGATCGCCACCAACGAAGCCGTACAGGCGGCGTACATCGGATCGGCCCTCGACGCATGAACGCGCTGCTCGAGGTCGACAACGTGGTCACCGGCTACGGCCGCGTCGAGGTCCTTCACGGCCTGTCGCTGGCAGTCCCTCCCGGCACCGCCGTGGCCGTGCTCGGCCCCAACGGGGTGGGCAAGACCACCCTGCTCAAGGCCATCTCCGGCACCCTGCCGGCCTGGTCGGGCCAGATCCGGATGGAAGGCCAACGAATCGACGGGCGGGAACCGTTCGAGATCGCCCGCGCCGGCGTCGTGCTCATCCCCGAAGGCCGCGGGATCTTCCCCGGCATGTCGGTGAGCGACAACCTCTCGGTGTCGGCCCGGGCCGACCGAACCGCCGACTCCGCCACCCGCAACGACCGGCTCGACTTCGTGTTCCAGGTGTTCCCTCGGCTCAAGGAGCGCATCGAACAACGGGCCGGCACCCTCTCGGGCGGCGAGCAGCAGATGCTGGCGCTGTCGCGGGCGTTCCTGGCCAACCCCAAGGTGTTGCTCATGGACGAGATCTCCATGGGCCTGGCGCCGATCATCGTCGATGAACTGTTCGAGTCGGTGGGCCGGCTGAAGGCCGAGGGCATCGCGCTCGTCATCGTGGAACAGTTCCTCACCTACGCCCTGCGGCTCGCCGACATCTGCTACATCGTGGGCAAGGGCCGGGTCACCTTCGCCGGCGAAGCCGAGGAGCTCCGT
The DNA here is from genome assembly GCA_031376015.1 of Acidimicrobiia bacterium. GTDB lineage: Bacteria > Actinomycetota > Acidimicrobiia > Acidimicrobiales > JACDCH01 > JANMIX01. The sequence continues at coordinate 1,659 of JANMIX010000409.1, forward strand.
CAGGACTCCTCACTGCTCGGCAACTATCTCGGCGGCTGATGCGGCCGCCCTTTCCCGCCGGAGCTACTTCGTTGCGTTGATGGCTTCGAGGTTGTACTCGAAGTGCTGCAGTTCGACCATGAGGGGCAGGCGGTACCGCACGTAGAAGCTGTGCAGCTTCAACATGTCGTAGTGGTTCTCGATCTGGGGCTCGATCACGTCCACCGAGGGATCGGCGTCGGCCCGGGCCTTCACCTTGGCCCAGGTGGCGTCGAACTCCTCGACGCTCGACACCGACATCCCGAAGTGATCCAGACGGGGGCAGCTCATGTGCGGCTCATCGGCGATCAGGAACACGAACTGCTCGTTGGTGTGTACGCGCAGCACGAGTCGTTTGCGGTCCTCGGTGAGGATGTCGTACTCCTGCCATCCGAAGACGTCGCCGTAGAAGTTGCAGATGGCGGCCCGCCCTTCGGCGTCGAGGGTGTCGGCCGGGACCGACATGGCGACGTGGTTGATACGGGGGTACTTGCTCATCGTGCGCTCCTCGATCCGGGTGCGATCAGCACCTTGGCGGCCACGCGGCCACCGGCCAGTTCCTCCATGATGTGCAAGGCCCCCGACAGGGGCACGTCGTCGGGCTCGGCCAGAAGGTCCACCGGCACCGCGCCCGAGGCCAGCAACTCCAACGCCTTCTCGAAGCCATCGGCGTCGTAGCAGAAGGCGCCGGTGAGGACGAGCTCGTTGAGCAGAATGCGGGTCGGGTTGAAGTTGGGCTGGGACATCCCCGCGCCCACCAGCACCATGCGGCCACACCGCTTCAACTGGGCGAGGCCGGCTTCCATCGCCGCACCCACGCCGCTGCACTCGAGGACGACGTCGACGGCGTCCTCGACGATGCGGCCCGGTTCGAAGAGGCCGGGGTCGACCAGTTCGGAGGGCTCCACCACCTTGCTGGCCCCCAGCGCCAACGCCAGGTCGCGGCGCACGGGCGAGGGCTCGGACACGATGATGTCCTCTACCCCCATGGCTCGCAGCGCCGAGATGCTCAGGGCGCCGATCGGGCCAGCACCAGTGATCAGCACCCGCTCGCCGGGTTGCACCTGGGCGTTGGTGATGCCGTGCAGGGCCACCGCCAGCGGCTCCACCAGCGCCGCGCCGCGCAGCGACAGGCCCTCGGGGATGCGCAGCAACTCGCGCTCGCCGGCCTTCACGTAGTGGGCGAAGGCCCCCTGCCACTCGTCACCCACGCCGGGGGTGTTGCGCCCCACGCACAACGACGGCTTGTTGGCCCGGCACATCTCGCATTCCCCGCAACGGGGTGAAGGGCCGCCCACGACCTCGTCGCCCACCGCCCACGAGGACACCTCTTCGCCCACGGCGACGATCTGACCGGACCATTCGTGGCCCTGGATCGAACCCCGCTGACCCCAACCGTCGAGCACGAGGTGCAGGTCGCTGCCGCACACCCCGCAGTAGCTGACCTCCACCAGCACGTCCGAGGGCCCCACCTGCGGCACCGGTACCTCCTCGATGGCCAGCTTGCCCTTGCCCTTGATGACGGCAGCCTGCATGGTGCCGGGAATGCTCATGAGTTGGTGGCTCCCGCCTCGCTGACGGCGGAGTCCGGTGCGATCAGGTCGGGCCGGTACTCGGGATGTTCCGACAACCACTGCGAGGCGCGACGCATCGAGGCCTCGTTGTTCTTGTTGATGAACTTGTAGATCGGCCCCTCGAACCACTTCCAGGGTGCCTTGGTGAGGTGGTACCGCTCCTCGAACTCGAAGCGGGTGCGGTTGGGGCCGAGTCGGACGAGCCGCACCGCGCCCGTCTGATCGTTGCCCGGCTCGCGCGACAGCATCGTGAAGGTGTACCCCTCGTTGGCCCGCACGTCGGTGACCAACTCGAGGGCCGAGCCCTTGCGGCCCATCGGCATCTTGTAGATCACCCGGCGCAGAAGGCCGCTGCCCCCGGCGTCACCCGGATGCACCACCTCCACCTCGATCACCATCGGGGCATAGGCCGTCCAGTTCGAATAGTCCTGGAAAAGGGCCCACACTCGTTCGGGCGAATGGGGCATCTCGAAGGAGTACTTGTGTTCACGCACGCCGCGAAGCGTACCTGACACGAGTGTCAGACGCTGGAGGCCATGGCAGTATGCACGTCATGGGGAAACAGGGGCCGAACGAGGCAACGGAACCGGTGTGGGGCATGGCGGCGTGGGCGCACCACTCGCCTGACCGACCGGCGCTGGTGGCCGCCAACGGCCGTCGCAGCTACGGCGAACTGGCCGATCGATCGACCCGGCTGGCCGCCGCCCTCGGCGAACTCGGGCTGGACGCCGGCAAGGAGGGCGATGGCAGCGGCGCAGTGGCCGTGATGCTCTCGAACCGTCTCGAGTGGTACGAGACCGCCGCAGCGGCCTGCCGGGCCCGGGCCCGGCTGCTCCCGGTGAACTGGCACCTCAAGGCCGATGAACTGGCGTGGATCCTGGCCGACTCGGGCGCCGCGGTGCTGGTGGCCGAAGCGTCGATGGCCGCCGAGGTGCGAGTGGCGTTGGCGCAGGCCCCACACACCACCGTGCTGTGGGTCGATGGCGATCCCGACGGTTCGGGACACGACTACGAGACCGCGCTGGCGACGGCGAAGGTCCCGACCGGCGAGGCCGACGAGGGCTGGCAGGCCCCTGCGTTCATCTTCTACACCTCGGGCACCACCGGTCGGCCCAAGGGCGTCGTGCACGGCGGGCTGCGCCCCGACGGCATGGCCGCGGCCCAGATGGGCCTGGCCATGCTGTGGGGACTGCGCCCCGACGACGTGCACCTGCTGGCTGGTCCCGCCTATCACGCCGGTCCTTGCGGCTGGACCCTCACGAGCCTCTTCGCCGGCGGCTCGGTGGTCGTACTCCCACAGTGGGATGCCCGCGAAGCCCTGGCCGCCATCGAGCGGGAACGGGTCACGACCACCTTCATGACACCCTCCCACTTCATCCGCCTCCTCGAGGTCCCCGACGACGAGCGTGCCCGCTACGACACGTCCAGCCTGCGCCTCGTGATCCATGCCGGGGCGCCCTGTCCGATCTCGGTGAAGCACCGCATCATCGAGGCGCTCCCCCACACCGAGGTGTGGGAGCTCTACGGCGCGTCGGAAGGCGGCGCCACCCGGGTATCCCCCCAGGATTGGCTGGCCCGGCCGGGCACGGTGGGCCAACCCTGGCCGGGGGTCGAGCTGCGGATCCTCGACGCCGCCGGCGATCCGGTGCCCACCGGTACGGAGGGGATCATCTACATCGCGCCGGCGCACGGCGCCACCTTCCACTACCACGGCGACGAGGCCAAGACCGCCCAGGCCTGGCGCGAGGGTGCCTTCACGGTGGGCGACATCGGGCGCCTCGACGCGGACGGCTGGCTGTACCTCACCGACCGTGTGTCCGACATGGTGATCCGCGACGGCGTGAACATCTACCCCCGCGAGATCGAGGACGTGCTGCACCGGCACGCCGCGGTGGTCGACTGTGCCGTGTTCGGGGTGCCCGACGCACGGCGTGGCGAGGTGCTCGCCGCCGTGGTCGAAACCCGCACGGCCACGCCCGCCGACGAGCTGGCGACGCATGTGCGGGCGCACCTCGCCGACTTCAAGTGTCCGGAAGTGTGGCGTCTGGTCGACACCCTGCCGCGCGACCCAAACGGCAAGGTCCTCAAGCGGCTCTTGCGGGCGGAGATGACCGCCGGAGATCATCGGCCCACGGACTGGGACGTGTCGCTACCCTGACG
>JANMIX010000419.1:0-1518 GCA_031376015.1 Acidimicrobiia bacterium
TGCCCAGTGAGTGGCGGGGGCCAGCGGCCCCTCCCTCGCCATCATCGCCGCGCACCGGCACCGCCCTCGCCATCAGCGCCGCGCACCGGCCCGACTGCCGGGCAGGATCGTCAGGGCAGGGCGCCCCCGTGGGCGGAGATGGCCTCGCGCACCGACAAGGACCATCTCGACCCCTGGCCGGTCGGCCCCACGACAGCTGCGAACACGCACTGCCTCTGCCGGCGGCACCACCGCGCCAAGCAGGCCATCTTCGCCGTGCAGCGAGATCCCGACGGCACCACCGCGTGGACCACCCGCGGCGAGTGGACCTTCCATCGATCACCCCGGGGCTACTGACCTCCCGCGCCAGTCAGCCCGCCCCGCCCCCCTCCGCCGACGTCGCCGGGAGCAGCCGCCCCGGCCCTTCGGCATGCCCAGTGAGTGGCGGGGGCCAGCGGCCCCTCCCTCGCCATCATCGCCGCGCACCGGCCGGACTGGCGGGCAGGATCGTCAGGGCAGGGCGCCCCCGTGGGCGGAGATGGCCTCGCGCACGGCGGCCTGGAAGACCTCGACCGGGACCTGGCCGGCCGATGTCACCCGGGTGCCCTCGTACGGCAGGTGGGTCAGCTCGACGCCCGGCAGGGAACCGACGAGGCGTCGTACCTCGGGCAGCGACACGTCGCAGACCACGACGCTGTCCGGGGCCTCGCGGGTGCACATCAGTCGACGGCCGGCTCGGTGCTGCGGACGGTGTCCTCGAGCTCGACGACCGGCAGGTAGACCCGCGCGCCCTCGTCGAGGAACTCCGCCGACTTCTCCTGCATCCCGGCCTCGAGGGCCTCGACCTCGCCGAGCCCGCGCTCCGCGGCGTACCGGCGCACGTCCTGGCTGATCCGCATCGAGCAGAAGTGCGGGCCGCACATCGAGCAGAAGTGCGCCGTCTTGGCGGCGGTGGCCGGCATCGTCTCGTCGTGGAAGTCGCGCGCCTTGGTCGGGTCGAGCGAGAGGTTGAACTGGTCCTCCCACCGGAACTCGAAGCGGGCGTCGGACAGCGCGTCGTCCCAGGCCTGCGCGCCGGGGTGCCCCTTGGCCAGATCGGCGGCGTGCGCGGCGATCTTGTAGGTGATGACGCCGTCCTTGACGTCGTCGCGGTCGGGCAGTCCGAGGTGCTCCTTGGGCGTGACGTAGCAGAGCATCGCGGTGCCGTACCAGCCGATCATCGCCGCACCGATGGCGGAGGTGATGTGGTCGTAGCCCGGCGCGATGTCGGTGGTCAGCGGACCGAGCGTGTAAAACGGCGCCTCCTTGCAGTATTTCAACTGCAGGTCCATGTTCTCCTTGATGAGGTGCATCGGCACGTGGCCGGGGCCCTCGATCATAACCTGCACGTCGTGCTTCCACGCGACGTCGGTCAACTCGCCGAGCGTTTCGAGTTCGGCGAATTGTGCTTCGTCGTTGGCGTCGTAACCCGAGCCGGGCCTGAGCCCGTCGCCGAGCGAGAACGACACGTCGTACGCTTTCATGATTTCGCAGATGTCC
>JANMIX010000463.1:0-2388 GCA_031376015.1 Acidimicrobiia bacterium
CGCCAGCGCTTGAGCGTGGGGCCCTCGTCGGCGTAGCAAGCCGAGACGAACAGGGTCTCGGGATCCTGGGCGTCGTTGTTGGCGGCGTTCGCCACCGCGGAGGCCAGGGCCTTGCGGATGATGATCGCGATGTCGCGCTCGACGAACTGGAGGATCTCGTCCGCCTGCTGCACTTCCTTGCCGCGAATGAGGTCGAGGACCTCGCGGGCCTTGAACGCGGAGATGCGCACGTAGCGGACCTGGGCCCGCGTGCCGGGGCGCTCGTTTGTCTTGGTTCCGAACGCCATGACTACCGCCGCCCCCTGATGGCCTTCTCCTGGCCTGCGTGGAACTTGAAGGTGCGGGTGGGCGAGAACTCGCCCAGCTTGTGGCCGACCATCGACTCGGTCACGTAGACGGGAACATGCTTGCGGCCGTCGTGCACAGCGATGGTGTGGCCCACCATGTCGGGGATGATGGTGGAGCGCCGGCTCCAGGTCTTGATGACCTTCTTCTCGCTCTTGGTGTTGAGTTCGTCGACCTTCTTGAGCAGATGGTCATCGACGAACGGACCCTTTTTCAGGCTGCGCGGCATGTGTCCTCGTATCCCTTACCGGCGCGCGCCGCGCGTGCGGCGGCCGCGAACGATGAGCGTCTGGGAAGGCTTGGTCTTGTCTCGTGTACGGCCTTCGGGTTGTCCCCACGGCGAGACCGGGTGGCGACCACCGGAGGTCTTGCCTTCGCCACCGCCGAGGGGGTGGTCGACGGGGTTCATGGCGACGCCGCGGGTCTGTGGCTTGACGCCCTTCCACCGGTTGCGGCCCGCCTTTCCGATCTTGATGAGTTCCGCTTCGGCGTTGCCGACCTCGCCGATGGTTCCGCGGCAGTCGATGGGGACGCGACGCATCTCGGTGGAGGGCAGCCGCAGGGTGGCGTAATCGCCTTCCTTGGCCACCAACTGCACCGAAGAACCCGCCGAACGGGCCATCTTGCCGCCCTGACCGGGACGCAACTCCACGTTGTGCACGGTGGTGCCGACGGGGATGTAACGAAGCGCCAGCGCGTTGCCGGGCCGGATCTCCGAGCCCTGGCCGGAGGCCAGCATGTCGCCGACCTTCACGCCCTTGGGGGCGAGCACGTAGCTCTTCTCCCCGTCCAAGTAGTGCAGCAACAGGATCCGGCAGTTGCGGTTGGGGTCGTACTCGACGGCCGCGACCTTGGCCGGCACGCCGTCCTTGCGCCGCTTGAAGTCGATGATGCGGTACTGCTGCTTGTGGCCACCGCCCTTGTGACGGGCGGTCTTGCGCCCGTAGGCGTTGCGGCCACCGGTGTTGTGCTTGGGAGCCAGCAGTGTCTTCTCCGGCGTGTCCTTGGTGATCTCCTTGAAGTCGGAGACCGTCTGGAAACGGCGGCCGGGGCTGGTCGGCTTGCGTCTACGAAGGCCCATCTCAGTTCCTCCCGCGGGACTGCACGGTGGGGGTGTCGAAGTTCGTCGCGGTAACGGTCCGCTCGGTCGTGGTCTGCATGTCAGCCGCCCTCGAACAGTTCGATGCGGTCATCGGGGTGCAGGGTGACAATCGCCCGCTTGGTGTCGGACCGCTTGCCGAAGGTGGGCGAGCGCCGGTTCCGCTTGCGCTTGCCCTTGCGATTCAACGTGTTCACGTTGGTGACCCTCACCGAGAAGATCGCCTCGATGGCGTCGTGGATCTCGGGCTTGGAGGAGTCCGGGTGCACGATGAACGTGTAGACGTTGTTCTCCAGCAGGGCGTAGGACTTCTCCGACACGACCGGCGCCAGGATGATGTCTCGGGGATCCTTCACGCGTCGCTCTCCTCGGGCTTGGCGCCGAGGGCCACCGCGGTGGCATCGCCGGCGTCGGTGGCCTCATCGGCAGTGTCGGCGGCAGTGTCGGCGGCTGTCGAGGTGGGCAGCGTGGCCCGGCTGAACACGATGTGGTCGGCCACCAGCACGTCGTAGGCGTTGAGCTCGCGTGCCATCAGGCTGTGCACGTTGGGCAGGTTGCGGAAGCTCTTGACTGCGGCCTCGTCACCGTCGCTCACCACCACCAGGATTCGGCCCACCAGGTCGAGCGACTTCAGGAAGGCCACCGCGGTGCGGGTGGACGGGGCGTCGAACGACCACTCCTCCACCACATGGACCTGCCCGCCGGCGGCCCGGTCCGACAGTGCGGAGCGCAGCGCCAGGCGGATCATCTTCTTGGGGGTGCGCTGGGCGTAGCTGCGCGGCTTGGGGCCGAGGGCCACGCCGCCGCCACGCCAGTGCGGCGAACGGGTCGAGCCCTGACGGGCACGGCCGGTGCCCTTCTGCTTGAACGGCTTGGCGCCGCCGCCGGAGACCTCGGAGCGGGTCTTGGTGGACTGGGTGCCGGAGCGGGCCGCTGCGAGCTGG
>JANMIX010000503.1:0-9165 GCA_031376015.1 Acidimicrobiia bacterium
GGCTGACCGTGCAAGGTCCCTATCCGGACCCCGCCGCCGCGCTCGACGAGGCCGAGCGGCTGCTGGCCGTCGAGCGGTACTTACCGCCGCTCGACGCCCAACCGCGGCATGAACCGACGCGACCGTGTGCGAGGCACCCTCGGCGACGAGCGCGGCACCCGTAGACGATCAGCTGGGACGTCGGTCCCTCGCAGCCAACTCGGCGCGCAGTCGGGAGTCAGCCGGGACCGGACCAGGATTCGTTCACAGATAGGCACCAAAGGTGTGCACGCCGGTTTTCGCGGCTCCGGGACGTCGGCCGGGACCAACCCCGGGACCAAGATCCCGTTCGCTGGTCAGGTGTTGTCGATCGCCAAGCTCCGCGTCGGCCAGGAGGCCTACCAGCTCTCCGGGGTCGCGCAGTCGCTCGACGATTACTACACCGGCGCCGGAGAAGCAGCGGGCCGTTGGATCGGCGCCGGCGCCGAACGCCTCGGGCTCGCCGGTGAGGTCGTCCCGGACGACCTGCGGGCGGTGCTGGCGGGGATGGCGCCGGGATCGGGCGGTCTCACTCCGAACGGCGAGACGATCCGTCCCCACCCCCGGCGGGTCCCCGGCTTCGACCTGACCTTCAAGACCCCCAAATCGGTGTCGGTCCTCTACGCCGTGTCCGACGACCCGAGAGTGCAGGGCGCGATAATCCACGCCGGCGAGACGGCCGTCCGCGAAGCCCTGGGCTGGCTCGAGCGCGAAGCGATCCACGTCCGGCGGGGCACCGGGAATGAAGCGTTCCTCAACGACCTCGCCGCCCGGGACCCACACGCCGCAGCCGCGGCCCGGCTCCGGGCACTGCCCGGCCAGGGGGTCGTGGCTGCGACGTTCCGGCATCGCACCAGCCGGGCCGGTGACCCGTTGCTGCACTGGCACACCCTGGTCGCCAACCTCGTCGAAGGTCCCGACGGACGCTGGTCGGCGTTCCACTCGCCCCGCCTCTACCGCTCCGTCCGGGCCGCGGGTGAGGTGTTCCAGACCGTCCTGCGGGCCGAGCTCACCCAGCGGCTCGGTCTCGAGTGGCGGCCCGGCCGCCACGTCTCCGAGATCGCCGGTGTCCCCCAGGCACTGTGCGACCTGTTCTCCAAGCGGTCCCGCGAGATCGAGGACTGGCTCGAAGCAACCGGGACTCCCGCCAGCCCGGCGGGCCGCCAGGAAGCCGTACTCGCCACGAGGCGCAACAAGCCCGAAGTCGAACACGAACGCTTCGACACCGCCTGGAAGGCTGAGGCCCTCGACGCCGGCTGGGGACCCGACGCCGCCGAAGTCCTCATCGCCACCCCCGGCGGCGGCCAGGTCCCGGGTGTCGACGAGGTGTGGCGGCTCCCGGAACACGTCGAGACCCCGGCCGGGACAATCGTCGTCGACCGGGCGGTGGACCCCGACGAGTGGGTAGCGCACTTGTGCCGCGGCTTGACCGAGTCCGACTCGACGTTCACTCGCCCCCAGCTGGTACAGGCCGTCGCGGCCCGCATCGGTGAGGGAGCCACGATGGCCACCCTCGAACGTGTCTTCGCCCGGGTCATGGCCTCGCCCCTCGTGGTCCCGGTCGGCGACGACGGCGACCGGTGGACCTCGGTCGAGCTCCTCGCGGTCGAGAAGCGCTTCCTCCACACCGCCGACACCGCCCGGGCGACGAGGGCACCGATCCCGCCGCGGGTCGTGGACAGGGTGATCGGTGGGACCCCGACGTTGGGCTCGGATCAGGCCGCGGCGGTGCGCACGCTTGCCGGGACCAACGACGGGGTGTCGGTGCTGGTCGGCCCGGCCGGAACCGGCAAGACCTACACCCTCGACACGATCCGTGCCGTCTACGAGACCGCCGGCTACCGGGTCCAGGGCGCAGCACCCTCGGCCCGTGCCGCCCACGAACTCTCAGAAGGCGCTCATATGGCGTCGTCGACGATCCACCGGCTGCTGGGCTCGTGGTCCCGCGGGTTCGACCTGCCCGACGCCCGCACACTCCTGGTCGTCGACGAAGCCGCGATGGCCGGCATCCGCGACCTCGAAACCGTCGTCACCCACACCATCGACGCGGGTGGACGGGTGCTGCTGGTCGGGGACCATCGCCAGCTCCCCGAGGTGACCGCCGGGGGCGGGTTCGCCGCCCTCGCCGTCGACGAGCGGGTGACCGTCGCCGAGCTCACCGTGAACCGCCGTCAACACCACCGCTGGGAACGCGACGCCCTCGTCGAGCTGCGCGACGGGCACGTCGCGACCGCCGTCGCCGCCTACCGGACCCACGACCGGGTCGTGGTCGCCGAGGACCGTCCCGCCATGCTTGCCGCCGCGGTCGACCGCTGGTTCGACGCCGACGCAGCCGGTTTGTCGCCGGTGCTGATCGCCGGGACCAACGACACCGTCAACGCCCTCAACCGCACCGTCCGCCTCGCCCTCGCCGACCGGGGGCTGCTCGGCGACCCGGTCGGCACCTGGGCAGGACGAGACCTCGCGGTCGGCGAACGGGTCGTGCTGCGCATCAACGACTACACCGCGTCGACGACCGCCGGGGCTCGAGCGTCGGTGCTCAACGGCCAGACCGCCACCATCACCGCCAGCACCGACAAGGGCGTGGTGGTGCGCCTCGACCACGACCACACCGAGATAACCCTCGGCGCCGACTACCTGAACGCCGGGGGCGTAGACCACGGGTACGCGCTCACCGCCCATCGTGCCCAGGGCGGGACGTGGGACCTGGCGATCTCTGTCGGCGCCGACGGCCTCTACCGCGAAGCCGCCTACCTCGTCCTGTCCCGAGGACGACACGAGAACTGGCTGGTCCTCACCGCACCCGAGCTCGACGCCCTCGACGCCGAGGTCGCCCGCCACGACAGCCCCATCCCACTGCCCGGCGAGGCACCCGACATCGACGACGAACTCAACCGGCGGCTCAACACCTCACGCGCCAAGCTCCTCGCGCTCACCCGCGACCCCTACGCCGAGCTCGTCGCCACCACCGCGGCCGCCCACGATCTCGCCACCCTGGAAGCCAGAGCCACCTACGCCCGCCAGATCGAACACAGCGCCACCACGATCGCCGGCATCGACCCCGCCGTCGCCGGCCCCCGACTCGAACGCGCCGTGCATACCGCGACCCATGCTGCCGTCGGCCAGACCGTCAAGGGCCTCGACCGAAACAACATCGGCACCATCGTCGCCCTCGACGACACCGCCGGAACCCTCCGGGTCCGCTTCGTCGCCACCGACGGCCGCGAAGCGCGACGCGACATGCGCTGGGACGAAGTCCAGATCATGGACCGGGACGTCCAGACGCGGAACCTCACCCCGGAGGTCGAAGCGGCTCTGGACCGGGTGGTCGCCCCGGCCCGGGCGCGGATCGAACGCTGGCACGCCGTACTCGTCGACCACGGCGTCGCCCCGACCGACCGGCACGTCTACGAACGAGCTGCCCGCGTCAGCCTCGACCGCGCCGCCGCTCGCCTCGCCGCTGCCCAACCCGACTGGTTGACCGAGCGCATCGGCACGCGACCCTCCCGACCTGCCGCAGCACAGGTGTGGGACGACACCGTCCGCCACCTCGCCGGCCACCGGACCCGCCACCACATCGACGACCCGCACAGCGCCATGGGCCCCGCACCCCTCGACCCGACACTCGCCCAGACGTGGGAGCACGGGAACCGGCTGGTCGCCGAGGCGAGGATCTGGCTCGACACCCACACCCCAGGCCCAACCCTCGCCGCCACACGTGTCCGGTCGCGGCTCGAGCTCCAGGATCGCCGCGACATTCTCGACGCCGTCTTCGCCACCGCTCCGGCCGACCACCGTGGCCTCATCGGCCAGCTCCAGGCCGGCGACACGTTGCCGTTCGACGACATCGCCCAACTCCTCACCGACGCGCTCGCCGCCCAAGGCGAACGTCGCCAATGGATCCTCGAGCACTGGCCTCACGTGGTCGAGTACGCCCAGATCACCGACGCCACCGACCGAGATCTCGCCGGACCCGACCTCACCAACGTTCTCGATGCGCTCACCGGCGACAGCAACCAGCACCTCGCCCGCGCTGCCAACGAACGGGAGCCGTGGATCGTCACCCTCGCCTCACGGCTCACCGCCACCGATCACGACGGTCCGACCGCCGACATCGCCCAACTACTCGGGGACGTCGCCGGCTACCGGCACCGATGGGACATCACCCACCCCGACCCGCTCGGCACCGCCGCCCACAACCCCGAACAGACCGCGGAACGGATGCTTCTGTCCCACGCCATCAACCACGCCCACGACCGTGCTCACCCAGATCTGCTGTCCGAGATGGACGCGGTCAACCACGACACCCTGACGCTCACGGCACCCGACAACGGGCTCAGCTGGTGAGCATGCCGATTCGGGCGCGCCGGTGGTCGGTCGTCACGGAGTATCAGGTGAGAAGCTGAGCCCTTCCCTGGTCCGACCAGGTCACTCCGAGGGCTCGTAACCCCGTCGCTCCCCGCGGGTGGGTCATGCAGCGTGGAGGCCGAGGTAGGTGTCGATGTACGGGGCGAGTCGGCGGGCAGCACGGTGGGCCGCGACCCGTTCACGGCTGGTGCTCGTCGGCAGACCCGTGTTGATCGCTCGCTGCAACCGGTGGTCGCGGTAGGCGGCCCAGACCTCGGGCGGGATCGCGCCGTCGGCGATGGCGGTCTCGATCGCTATCTGGAACCGTTCGAGGTCGACGCGATTGGCGACGGTCTCGGCGACATCGGCGGCGACGCCTGGTCGATGGTCGTGAAGCAGTGCGAGCCGATCGGGCTGACAGGGGACGGTGGTCGTGATGTTGAGGACGCCGCGGGTGTGGACGCGGCGGGCGCTGCGCCAGACGCGGTTGTGCGCTCGGTTGACGAGCCGATGCGCGAGGCGGGACCCGTCGAGATCGCTGTCGAGGACGACGAGCGCGAGGTCACCGAGGGCGTCGGCGTGGTACTCGTCGGTCGCGGCGTGGGAGAGCCGGGCCCGCAGCTCAGGTGCAAGCGCGTAGAGCACGATGGTGAGCGCGTCGGGGTCGGTACGCCCGGCGTCGATCAGAGAGCGCAGCGTCAGGTCGGACGAGCTGCAGTCGGGGGTGTCGTCGCGGATCGTTGCGACGACTTCGTCGAGGCTTCCGCCCGGTCCGCTCGGGATCGTGCGGCGGGCGGGGTGCCGGGCGAGGCGTTGGTAGGCGTCGTTGAGGTCGCGGTAGGGGTTCAAGGGTTGCTCCTTTGGGCAGCAGGGGTGCTTCCTGGAGCGTCCGGTAGCCCGGTCCCGGAGTTGGTCCCGGAGTTGGTCCCGACCGTGGTCCCGATGTCGGGCCACGACTCCCGATCTGCCCGGGACGCCATGCGCGGGGTGCGCTGATGGACACGCCCCAGGTCCGTCAGGAGCCGCCCGCGGGCGGGTCCGAGGTCGTCTTTGCGGTCGTCGGCGGCCTGGTCGTGGTGATCGCAACGGTGACTTTCGCCGGCGCGTGGCTCGCAGCGACCCTGGTCGGCGGGCGGGTGTCGGGTGGGGTGGCCGACTGGCTGACGGTGACCGGTCGTCTGGCGTCGACGCCGGGTGACCCGGCCGCGGCGTGGGCCGAGCACGCCCGCGGACTGCCCGGTCCCGTCCTCTACTGGGGCTGCACGCTTACCGTCGCAATTGTCGTCGGTGTGCTGGTAACGGCACTGGTGTGGGGGTGGCGGCGCTGGTCGTCACCGTCACGGTCAAGGTTTGGCGTACCGACCGACGCCCGGGTCGCCCGACCCCGTGATGCCCGCCCGTTGGCCATCCCGGGTTCGGTGCCACCGACCGGGCGACTCCTGCTCGGCCGTCTGGCCCCGAACGGCCCGATGTTGGCGACCGAGGACCGTGAGCGGCACCCGGCGAAGGGTCGGCGGGCGGTGAACCGTCAGGGGGACCGGGGTTCGGTGGCGTTGATCGGCCCGACTCGATCGGGCAAGACGGTGCTGGCTTCGGCGGGAATCATCGGGTGGGACGGCCCGGTCGTGGCGTTGTCGGTGAAGCGGGACCTCTACGACACGACCGCCGCCGCACGAGCAGGTCGAGGCGAGTTGGCGGTGTTCGATCCCGGCGGGGTTACCGGGCTCCCGTCGGCGCGGTGGACGCCGCTGCGCGACGTGACCACGACCTCGGGCGCAGCTCGGGCCGGACGGGCCCTGGCGCAGGCCATCCCGCGCAACGGGGTGACCGGCGGGGACTTCTGGGCCTCCCATGGTGAGACCCTGACCTCGGCGTACATGTCGTTGGCGGGGCTGTCCCAACTCGTCGGGGACGAGCCGCGGGAGCCGTTGACGATCGGCCGGTTGGCGACGTGGGCGTACATGCACGTCGGGATCACCGACCCGACGGCGAACCGCCTCGTCCGCCTCGGGCTCGCCGACGACCAGCCGTTGGAGGTGCGGCTGTTGGCGAAGGACGCGATGACCAAGCTGATGGCCTTCGAGGGCGAGGACCCTCGCATTCGGGCCTCGATCTACGCGACGGCCCGCCTCGCGTTCGAGGCGTGGACCGAACCCGCTGTGTCCCACTCTGCGTCGCTGGACCCCCGCGCCTTCTACTCGGCGGACGAAATCCCGCACCACCGACCCCGCTACATCGACCTCGAGTGGCTCATGGACGGCGAGCCGGGCAGTTCGAACACCCTCTACCTGACCGCCCCGTCGACCGAATTCGCCCGCCTCGCCCCCGTGCTCGGCGGCCTCCTCGGTGACCTCCGCGAACAGATCCACGCCTGGGACATCGCCGGCCGCCGGCTGGGCAAGCCGTTGCTGATCGTGATCGACGAAGCCGGCCAGCTCGAGCTGCAGTGGCTCCCCGAGGAGGTGTCCACCATCGCCGGGCTCGGCGGAATGTTCGTGACTGGCTGGCAGTCGAAGTCCCAGATCACCCACCGCTACGGCACCCTGGCCGACGCGGTGCTAGGCGGGCACCGCTCGAAGGTCATCTTCAGCGGCACCGACGACCCGTCCACTCTCGACTACGTGTCCCGGGTCGCCGGGACCGAGCACGTCGCCCAGCGAGGCTGGTCGGCTGACACCGGCGGGGGCCGCAAGACCGTCTCCGAACATGTGCAGCGCGAGGACCTGCTCCCTGCGCACGTGATCCGCCAGATGCGACGCCAGGAAGCCGTCCTCCTGCACGGCACGCTGCCGCCGATCCACCTGCGCCTGGTCCGCTGGTGGGAGGACCACGACCTTGGCCAGCTCGTCCCGACCGGGCCCGACCACAAGGCACTGCCACCGCCGGAGACCGGGACGTGTCCGCTGTGGCCCCAAGGCACCACATCACCCGAGCCGGTCCTCGACCCCACAGTGGTCGCCGAGTCGGTCGCCAACCTCCCCCGACCCCGTGCCCAGCGCGACGACCGGCCCACTGGCGGCGGTGCCCGCCACCCGCGGCCGGGCCGCCCGGCCGATCGGATGCAGGGACAGCTCGAACTCGTCGCCGTGCTCGACGAGCCCGTCGACGCGAACCGGGTCGCCGGGACCTGTGAGCGCTGCGGCGCCCGGGTCGGGGTCGGGGCCGGGACGACGAGCGCGTTCGGTGGTCGGACCGTGATCCGCTGCCACCCCACCTGCCCATAGGCGGGCGTGTTCGGGGTCCCGGCGGCGATCGGGAGTCATCTCGGGACCAACTCCGGGAGTAGGTCCGGGACCGGGGTTCGGCACCGTCGCCGGCATGGCACGCCAGTCCCAGCGGATCAGCTTCGAGACGTTCGCCGAGATGGCCGCCCACCTCGATCGGTGGGCGACAGCGTCGCTCACCACGCCAGCCGGTTGGGAAGACGCGCTGATCGGCGCGCAGTCGTGGCTGGACTACTCGTCCCGCAACCAGGTCCTTCTCGCCTCCTACGGGGCCGACGGCCCGGTCGCGGGACCCGAGACGTGGCGGCTCGTCCCTTCCACGCACGAGGACCGGGGGTGCGCGGTGCGGGCTGGGGAGCACGGCTTCCCGGTCCGGGTGCCGATCACCACCGGCGGGACCGAACCCGACCCCTACCTCGGCGGGTCGCGACCGACCCGGGCCGCGGTCGAGCGGTGGGAGTGGCGGCCCGTGTTCGCCGTCGACCAGCTCGCCCGCCGACCAGCGCCCGGCGCGCTGACCCCCGCCGATCTCCCGGCCGCGCTGACCGGTCCGCAGGCCGACATCGAGTTTCTGGCGGCGGCCCGCCAGGTCGCTACGGCCACCGTGCGCGGACGGCTCCCCAAGTCCGACGATCCCCACCGGGTGCTCGCCGATGCCGCCGGACGACTGCAACGGTCCTCGAAACGGCCCGATCTGGCCCCGGTCCTTCGGGAGCAGGCGGCGTGGTTGGTCGCTGACCGTGTCGGGCGCGCCTCGACCGACCGTCCCGCCGGGTTCGACCCGTCCGGCTTGAAGCCACGCGAACGTTGGGAGCGTCTCCAGGACGTGCTGGAACCTGCCCGCAAGCTGACCGCCGGGCTCGGTGTCGTCGTCGGGGTCGACCTGGTCGCGTCGCCGTTGCCACGCATGGAGGTCGTCGACGACCGGGTCGTTGCCGCGGGGCGACGCCACCGGCTCCCCGCCGCGTCGCTCGAGCAGCTCCCGATCGGACGGTGGGTCACCGTCGGCCCCTACACGCCCGCCGAGTGGGCGGCGCGGGGCGAGCACGCTGCCGGCGGGGGCGCATACCTGCGGCTGAACAAGACCGCCTACCTCGTCGCTGTCGAACGAGGCGACCTGGCCGGGTGGCGGCTCGAAGATGTCGCCGCCCGAACCGGCGATGGGCTGCTTGCCACCGGGACCGCTCCCACCCTCGACCGAGCCCAGACCGACGCTGTCACCGCGGTCCGGTCCCGCTACCCCGCGCTCACCGGCCCGGTCGACGTGATCGGCCCGTCACCGGGCGGGACGCCGAGCGGGTGGGAGCCGATGCCCGGTGAAGGCCGAAGCTCGGCGCAGCTGCGTCATCTCAGCGACCAGGTCACCCTCTACGCCATCCCCGGACCTGGCGGCCGGTGGATGCCCGCCGTCCACGCCGGCCCCACCGGGGTCATGGAACGGCTCCCGTCCACCCGCACCCTCGACGAAGCCTGCGACGCCGCCGAGCTCGCCGGTCACCGAGCCGTCCGCTCCCTCGCCATCGCCGACCCCGCCCGGCTCGACACCACCGTCGCCGCGTTCGCCGGCAGCGACGAC
>JANMIX010000571.1:0-1878 GCA_031376015.1 Acidimicrobiia bacterium
CGACCCGACGCGGCCTGCGTGGCCACTCGGATCGGCTGAGGCACTGCGGAGCACTGGAGCCCCGGACGATGCGTGACCCGATGCGCCGGACCCTCGCGGCCGCCCTCCTGCTGAGTGCCCTCGCGGTGCCGGCGGCACGAGCGGCGACGGGAGGTGGCGGACCGTGCGCGGGCGCACCCGCCGGAGGGAGTTGGACGTCCTATGGCAACGACGTTGCCGGTACCCGCAGCCAGCCGGCCGAGCACCTGATCGGCCCCTCGACGGTGGGATCGCTGAAGGTGGCATGGGTGGGCTCGTCCACCACCGCCCCGTCCGGGCAGTCGACGCCGACCGTGGCGGGGCGGTGCGTCTACGCCGCCGGAGCGGGATACGTGTCGGCGGTCGATGTCGTGACCGGCCTGCTCGTGTGGCGCACCCCACTCCCGAACGGTGGACTCACCTACGCGGTCAACGTCACCAACGGGCGGGTGCACGTGAACATGGACAATGGCGCCACCGCCTCGGGCGCCGCTTTCGACGCCGACAGCGGCGCCCTGCTCTGGCAGAGCGTCCCCATCGACTTCGGGTACCCCGTCGATCAGGTGGCCTCGGCCATCGTGTACGACGGCAAACAACTGCTGCCGACCAACGGACCCGATTCGGACCCGCGGGCCCGACCGGGGATCGCGGTGCTCGACGCTGCCACCGGCGCCGTGCTGGTGAAGCACACCACGATCCCGAGCGACGACCTCGACCGCGGCTACGCCGGTGGTGGGATATGGGCGACGCCGGTGGTCGATGACGCAGGGTTCGCCTATGTGGGCACGGCGCAGCCCTACTCCAAGGCCAAGGAGCATCGCTACGACAACGCCATCCTCAAGATCGACCTACGAGGCGACGTGGCCAACAACCCGACATTCGGCCAGATCGTGGATGCCTACAAGGGCAACGTCGATTCCTACGTCCCCGGCCTCAACCGCCAGCCGGCCTGCGACATCGCCGGTGACTCGGTGCAGTACCACCCCAGCGGGTTCAGCGTGGCCTGCGTGCAGTTCGACGTGGATTTCGGCGCCTCGCCGACCTTGTTCCACAACTCGGCCGGCGAACTGCTCGTCGGTGAGTTGCAGAAGTCGGGCGTCTTCCACGCGGTGTATGCCGACACCATGGAATCGGCTTGGGACACGATCGTGTCCACGCTGCCTCCCGCCACCGGCGGCAACACCAGCAGCGCAGCCAATGACGGCCACCACGTCTATGTCATGGCCAACCCCGGGGTGGTGTACTCCCTCGACATCGACACCGGTGCCGTGCAGTGGGCCACGCCGCTGCCGGTGGGGACCCTGGAGAACCATCCCGTCGCCGTCGCCAACGGCGTCGTCTACGTGATGATGAACTCGTTCCACGTGTATGGCCTGGATGCCGCCACCGGGCAGCCGCGTTGGGTCACCAATGCCACCTTCGATGCCGGCACGATGTGTTCTCAGCCCTCCGGCGGCGGTATCGCCATCGCTGCCAACTCCGTCATCGTGAACTGCGATGGACGCCTCGTCACCTACCGGCTGCCGTTCTGAGCCGTCACCGCCGTCACCGCCGTCACCGCGGGTTCGTTCACCCCGCGGCCGCGGCCGCTGCCTCCGCGTGGCGCCGGTAGGCCCAGCCCGGACCCCGGAACACGAAGGACAGACGGTCGTGCCAGTTCGTCGAGCCAGCCACGTCGCGGGCGATGTCGAGGTACTCGTGCGTGGCGATCCGCGCCGGATCGTACGTCCCGATGTTCTTCGTCAGGCCGTACACCACCGGTTCCTCCTCGCGCTGGAAGGTGCCGAAGAGCCGGTCCCACACGATGAGGATGCTGCCGTGGTTCCGGTCGATGTACTTCGGGTTGCGTCCGTGATGCAC
>JANMIX010000573.1:0-4608 GCA_031376015.1 Acidimicrobiia bacterium
CGTTCGGCCTGTACGTCGGCGGCGTACAGGCCTCTTCGGACAAGACGCCACCGCTGTTCGGCGACTTCAACGGTGACTTCGGCGGCGGCCTCGGTGGCGGCTTCGGCAGCGGCGGCGGGTTCACGCCTCCGCCGGTGAGCAGCACACCCGACCTGCCCACGTCGTTCCCCTCCACCGGCGGCGGCTCCACCGACGTGGCCGGTTCGGGCCTGGACAACCCCGGCAGCGGTGAGGTCGCACTCCCGCCCTCGGCCAACCGGTCGACCGTCAGCCGGCCGATCGCCGACGCCGTCACCTCCCCACTGGGGAGCAGGGGCGGGGCCCTGGCCCTGGTCGGCGGGCTCGGCCTCGGCATGCTCCTGCTGGCAGCCGAAGGCGACCGCCGAGCGATCCGCCAAGCCAAGCGCAACGTCGTCTTCCAAGACTGAGAGAGGCTGTACGTGTCGATTGAAACCCCTGAAACCCCGGCCGCACCGCGCTCGGTAGGCGTCAGTCACCGACTACTGCGTGGCTACGGCCCGCTGGCCGCGTTCGTGGCAACGCTGCTGCTGGTCTCGATCATGGTGCCCTCCAAGGCTCCGCAGACCGTGTCCGCCAACGGCGGGTACGGCGCCGGCACCGGCACGAGCGACAACGGCAACGGCAACGGCTACGGAACCGGCAACGGAACCGGCAACGGCACAGGAGCCGGAAGCGGGTCGGGTCCCGCCACGGGCACCGGCAGTGGCTCGGGCTCCGGCTCGGGCTCGGGCTCGGGCAATGGCGCCGGGACCGGCACCGGAAGTGGCGGCAATAGCGGCGGCGGATCCGGCAGTGGCGTGCCCGCCAGCCAGGCGGAAGGCCTCGCAGCCTGCACGGATCGCAAATGGCAGCTTCCTCCCGATCCGTACTCGCCTCCCTGCTTCACGTGGAAAGGCGACAACGGGGGCAAGACCTACACCGGGGTGAACGCCACCGAGATTCACGTTTCCTATCGTCGCCTCAACGAGAAGGGCTTCCAGCAGACCCTGGCCGCCCTGGCCGGCGCCAGCCTGGTGGACACCCCCAAGGACCTGCAGCGCACCATCGACGCCCTGGTCGAGTTCTTCAACAAGCACTACCAGTTCTACGGCCGCAAGATCGTCATGGACTACTACGACGGCAAGGGGTCCAACACCGACGAACTCCTGGGCAAGGGCCGCGACAAGGCCGAGGTCGATGCCGAGACGGTGAAGCAGTTGGGCTCCTTCGCCGAACTCTCCGCCACCTCGGAGCCGTACGCCAACGCGCTGGCCAAGCGCCACATCATGGGCTTCGGCGATCCGTACCTGTCCTCGAAGTGGCACCGCGACCATGCCCCCTACATCTGGTCGATCGCCACCGCCGGCACCCAGGTGGCCCTCTTCGCCTCCGAGTACGCGGCCAAGAAGCTGTGCGGCGGGAAGGCCACCCATGCCGACGGCGTGGACGCCGATGGCAAGCCCCTCAAGGGACGGCCCCGCAAGTTCGCCAGCTTCGCCCCGGAGAACTCCTGGTACCAGGAGTCGGTGCAGGTGTCCCGCCAGGCCACCAAGGACGCCGGATGTGACCCCGGCGTGAACGTGAGCTACCAACTCGACCTGGGCACCATGTCGAACCAGGCGTCCAGCATCATCACCCAGATGCAGTCCCAGGGGGTCACCACCATCCTGTGCGGCTGCGACCCCATCATCCCGGTGTTCCTGTCGGGGGTGGCCAACCGCCAGAACTACTTCCCCGAGTTCATCATCGTGGGCACCGCACTGACCGACACCGACATCGTCGGCCAGTTGTGGAACCAGAACTTCGCCAAACACGCCTTCGGCGTCAGCTCGTTGACCGAACCGAAGCCGTCGACGGAATCGATCGGGTATGCGGCCTACAAGTCGGTGCGCAGTGACGAGCCGGCGTTCTCGGTGGAGCTCATCTACTACCAGATGGAACAGATGGCGATCGGCATGCAGATGGCCGGCCCGAACCTCAACCCCAACACGTTCGCCCAGGGGATGTTCGCCTACCCGCCCCGGCTCGGACCCGCGGGCACCTGGGGCTTCGGATCGGACGACTACACCACCGCCGATGACGTGCGAGAGATCTACTGGGACCCCGAGGCCACCTCGAAGTACAACCAGAAGCAGGGCGCCTTCATCGAGACCGACCACAAGCGCTACCGGCGGGGCCAGATCCCGGGTGGACAGTTCCTGGTGCCGGTGCCGCAATGACCGCGATCGCTGAGGCGCTGAGAGGCGGCCCCGGCGCCTTCAAGGAGCGGTGGGCCGACCTGCCGACCCGGGCGCGCCGCGCCATCGCCATCGGCGGTCCCGTCAGCATCTACCTGGTCGGCTGGCTCCTCACGGGCCACCACAACGGCCAGTTCATCTACGACCACGCGCCGCTCGGCATCGTCGCCCTCGGAGTCGTCTACGGCACAGTTACCGCCCTGGGCGCCCTCGGGCTGATCCTCGTCTACCGCGCCAACCAGTTCATCAATTTCGCCCACGGCGCCCTCGGCTCCCTCGTCGGGGTGCTCGCCATCGGCATGGTGCTCGAGCACGGCGTGAACTACTGGATCGCGCTGCCCTCAGCGGTCGCCATCGGCGCGGTCATGGGTGCGGTGGTCGAGTTCCTGGTGATCCGTCGGTTCCAGAACGCGTCGCGGCTCGTGCTCACCGTGGCCTCGATCGGTTTGGCCCAGTTCCTGGGTGGGCTCGAGTTGCTGGGTTCCAAGCAGATCGGGTTCCTCTCGCTCGTCGGTGGGTTCAGTGCCCCCCTCGACATCAAGCTGAAGCTGGACGTCACCACCCTGCACGGCGACGAGATGCTCATCATCGCCATCGTCCCCGCCGTGATCGCCGTGCTGGCCTGGTTCCTGCTGAAGACCGACGCCGGGATCGGCGTGCGGGCGTCGGCCGAGAACGTGGAACGGGCCCTGCTGCTGGGCATCCCCGTGCGGCGCCTGTCCACCATCGTGTGGCTCATCGCCGGCGGCCTGGCCACCCTCACCTACATGCTGCAGGCGCCCTTCGCCGGGGTGAAGCCCGGGGTGGCCGCCAACGGGCCGACGGTGCTGCTGCCGCTGCTGGCCGTGGCCGTCATCGCCCGCATGGAGTCACTCCCCGCCGCGTTCGCCGGTGGTGTGGCGCTGGGGATCATGGAGCAGATCGTGCGGTGGAACAACCCCGAGACCTCCACCATCGTCTACCTCTTCTACTTGGTGGTCATCCTCGGGGCCCTGCTGCTGCAGCGGGGCAAGCTCTCGCGGGCGAAGGAGGGTGGCGGGTCCTCGTGGAGCGCCATCGGCAGTATCAAGCCGATACCCGAGGTCCTCCGCCGGCTTCCCGAGGTGCGGGGCGCCAAGATCGCCGTGCTGGGCCTCACCGCGGCTGCGTTCGTGGTCCTGCCGCGCGGCTGGGGCGGCCCCGATCAACTGCTGGGGGCGTTCGCGCTGGTGTGGGCGATGATCGGCGTGTCCCTGGTGGTGCTCACCGGGTGGGGCGGCAACATCAGCCTCGGCCAGTTCGGCATCGCCGGTATCGCCGGCATGGTGGCCGGCAACGTGGCCGCCAACAACAACATGGACTTCTTCCTGGTGATCCTGCTGTGCGGCGCGGTGGGAGCGGTCGCCTCGATGCTGGTCGGTGTCCCCGCGCTGCGCATCCGAGGCCTCTTCCTGGCCGTCACCACCCTGGCCTTCGCGCTGACGCTGGACAACTACATCCTCAACCAGAACAACTTCCCGCAGTTCATCCAGACCGAGGTGTCCCGGCCGCTCATCTGGGAACGCTTCGACGGCACCGACAACTACGTGATGTACCTCGCCTGTCTGGCCTTCACCGTGCTGTCGATCCTGGCTGCGGTGGGCGTGCGCAAGGCCCGCAGCGGCCGGGTGCTCATCGCCACCCGCGACAACCAGCGCGCCGCCGACGCCGCCAGCATCGCCACCACCAACGCCAAGCTCTCCGGCTTCCTGTTGGCCGGTGTGATCGCCGGTGTGGCCGGCTGCCTGGACGTCTACCTGGTGGGCGGCTTGGCGGTGGGCACCTTCGACCCCGTGTCCTCGCTGACGGTGTTCTCCACGGCCATCATCGGGGGCATGGGCTCCCTCACCGGGGCCATCGTGGGGGTGCTGCTGTTCAAGTACCTCGAGACGCTCACCTTCCTCGGTGACCTGCGCCTGCTCATCAACGGCACGGGACTGTTGGTGGTGCTCTACGCCCTGCCGGGCGGCCTGGGGCAGTTGATCTTCGCTCAGCGCGATCGCTACCTGCGCTGGGTCGCCAACCGCCACGACCTGGTGGTGCCCAACCTCGTTGCCGACAAGCGCGTCGAAGGCGAGAAGAAGGGCGCCGCCGATGAGGTCGACCTTCTCAAGGGCGCCCTCGGTGGGCGCGTACCCGTCGGAGCTGGACGCTGATGAACCTTCTTCCTCGCCGCAAGTCTGCCCCGTCCACGAACGGTGCCACCCTCGACACCGAGGCGCCGCTGTTGTCGTGCCGGGGGGTGGACGTGGCCTACGGCGCCGTCCAGATCCTCTTCGGGGTCGACTTCGATGTCCAGCGCCACGAGATCGTGGCCCTGTTGGGCACCAACGGTGCCGGCAAGTCGACGTTG
>JANMIX010000581.1:0-5849 GCA_031376015.1 Acidimicrobiia bacterium
ACGGATCGGCCGGCGCCGCGATCTTGAGACCGGTCTCCTTGGCCAACACGCGCCGCACCACATCGAGGTGGGCGCCGCGGGCGATGATGGCCACGTCGTGGCCGGCCTGGGCCAGTCGTGCCGCAGTGACGCCGCCGATGCCGCCGGCGCCGTAGATCACGAATCGCATGCGGCACAGACTCGCACGCGGGTCAGCGGCGCAGGCCGCCCCGGGTCATGGAGAGCACGTCGAGCGCCTTGTCGAGCGCGGTCTGCGACAGATCGCTGAGATCCTGCGCCAGTTCCCGCACCGGTTTGCCGGTGGCCAGCGAACGCTTCACCAGTTCGGCCGCCCGTTCGTAACCCATCACCGGGTTGAGGGCCGTGACGATCGACGGTGATGCCTCGGCGTAGCCGCGCAAGCGCTCGACGTCGGCCTCCACCCCCGAGATGCAGCGGTCGGCGAACAGCAAGCTCACATTGGCCAGCAACCGGATGGAGGCCAGCAGGTTGCGGGCGATCACCGGCAGGTGCACGTTCAGCTCGAAGTTGCCACGCGCCCCGGCCCAGGCCACCGCCGCGTCGTTGCCGATGACCTGCGCCACCACCTGCAGCGCCGCCTCACACACCACCGGGTTGACCTTGCCCGGCATGATCGACGAGCCCGGCTGCAGATCGGGCAGGTGCAGTTCGCCGAGGCCGGCGTGGGGGCCCGACCCCATCCAGCGGATGTCGTCGGCCACTTTGGCCATCGCCACCGCCAGCACCCGCAGGTCGCCCGACATCCCCACCAGCGCGTCCTGGCCGCCCTGCAGGGCGAAGTGGTTGGTGGCCTCGCGCAGGGGCAGCCCAGAGTCCTCGGCCAGGCGGGCCACGACCTTGCCGGCAAAGCGTTTGGGGGCGTTGATGCCGGTGCCCACCGCGGTGCCGCACAGGGGCAGTTCGCACACGTCGTTGAGCCCCAACTCGATGCGATCCCGCGCCGCGGCCAGTTGGCTGGCATAGCCGTCGAACTCCTGGCCGAGCGTCACCGGCGTTGCGTCCATGAGGTGGGTGCGACCGGCCTTCACCACGTCACGGAACTCCTCGGCCTTGGCCCGCAGTTCTGCCACCAGATGATCCACGGCGGGCAGCAGCGCCCCGGTGGCCAGCGTGGCTGCGGCAAGGCGGATGGCGGTGGGGAACACGTCGTTGGAGGACTGCGAGGCGTTCACGTGGTCGTTGGCGTGCACGGTGCGGCCCAGACGGGCCGACGCCAGGCGGGCCAGCACCTCGTTCATGTTCATGTTCGAACTGGTGCCCGACCCCGTCTGGAACGTGTCGACCGGGAACTGGCCCGCATGCCCTCCGGCCGCGACCTCGCCGGCGGCCGCCACGATGGCGGTGGCGATCCGCTTCGGGATCGTGCGCATCTCGGCGTTCACCGCCGCCGAGGCCCCTTTCACCTGGGCCAGCGCAACCACCAACGCCCGATCGATCGGCTCGCCCGAGACGGGGAAGTTCACCACCGCGCGTTGGGTCTGCGCCCCCCACAACGCTTCGTCGGGAACCTCGACGTCACCCATGGTGTCGTGCTCGACTCGCATGCAGGGACCGTACCGCCGATCACGGTCGAGAACCTCCGACGGGCTGGTCGAGGTGACCGGACCGCACCGGCGGTCCTACCGTGGCGGGCGATGACGGACTTCGCGTACCAGGAACTGTTCCCCCTCGGCCCCGATGAGACCCCGTACCGGCTGATCACCACCGACGGCATCGGCACCCTCGAGGCTGGCGACCGCACGTTTCTCACCGTGGCACCCGAGGTCCTCACGGCCCTCACGGCCGAGGCCATGCACGACATCGCCCACCTGCTGCGGCCCGGACATCTGGCCCAGTTGTCGCGCATCCTCGATGACTCCGAGGCGTCGCCCAACGACCGTTTCGTGGCCCTCGACCTGCTCAAGAACGCCTGCATCGCCGCCGGCGGGGTGCTGCCCATGTGTCAGGACACCGGCACCGCCATCATCAAGGGCAAGAAGGGCCAGTACGTGCTCACCCAGGGGGGCGACGAGGCGGCCATCTCCCGGGGGGTCTACGACGCCTACACCAACCTGAACCTGCGGTACTCCCAGATGGCACCGCTGTCGGTGTGGGACGAGGTCAACACCGGCACCAACCTGCCGGCCGAGATCAAGCTGGCCGCCATCGACGGGGCCGTCTACAAGTTCCTGTTCATGGCCAAGGGCGGCGGCTCGGCCAACAAGAGCCTCCTGTTCCAGGAGACCAAGGCCCTGCTCACCCCCACCAAGCTGCTGACCTGGCTCGACGACAAGCTGCGCACCCTCGGCACCGCCGCCTGCCCGCCCTACCACCTGGCCCTGGTCATCGGCGGCACCTCCGCCGAGGTTGCGCTGGAGACAGCCAAGCTGGCCACGGCCCGCGACCTCGACACGCTGCCCACCGAGGGCAGCGCCGGCGGCCACGCCATCCGCGACCCCGAACTGGAGGCGCAGGTCCTGGCCCTCACGCAGCGGTTCGGCATCGGCGCCCAGTTCGGCGGCAAGTACTTCTGCCACGACGTGCGTGTCATCCGCCTCCCGCGCCACGGGGCGTCGTGCCCGATCGCCGTGGCCGTGTCGTGCTCGGCCGACCGCCAGGCCCGGGGCAAGATCACCGCCGAGGGCGCCTTCCTCGAACAACTCGAACGGGACCCGGCCAAGTATCTGCCCGAGGTCACCGACGAGCATCTCTCCGATGACGTGGTGCACATCGACCTCAACCGACCCATGGCCGAGATCCGCGCCGAGCTGAGCCGCTACCCGGTGAAGACCCGCCTGTCGCTGAGCGGTCCCATGGTGGTGGCTCGCGACAACGCCCACGCCAAGATCGCCGAACGCCTCGAGGCGGGCGAAGCCATGCCCGAGTACCTGCGCGACCACTGCGTCTACTACGCCGGGCCGGCCAAGACGCCCGACGGTTATGCCTCGGGCTCCTTCGGGCCCACCACCGCCGGGCGTATGGACTCCTACGTGGCCCAGTTCCAAAAGGCGGGGGGCAGTTTCGTCATGCTCGCCAAGGGCAACCGCTCCGCCGCGGTGACCGAGGCGTGTCAGCAGTACGGGGGCTTCTATCTCGGCTCCATCGGCGGACCGGCGGCCCGCCTGGCCCGGGACTGCATCACCAAGGTCGAGGTGATCGAGTACCCCGAGTTGGGGATGGAAGCGGTGTGGCGCATCGAGGTCGTGGACTTCCCCGCCTTCGTGGTGGTCGACGACAAGGGTCACGACTTCTTCCGCGAGGTGTCCACCCCGGTCTCCATCGCCGCCAAGTGAGCCGCCGCACGATGGCGGTCGTCGCCGCCGTGGTGGTCGTCGCCGGCGGCCTCGGCGTCGCCTTCGCGCGCCGCGACGGGTCATCGTCATGGACCGCCTCGGCCACCGCCGCCTGCGACGCGCGGGCCAGGACGGTCGAGGTGGCCAGCGCCCAACTCACCCTGCAGTCGACGCCCGAGCAGTACCAGGTGTTCTACGAGACGTTCTTCGTGCCCGCCTACCGGACCCAACTCGACGCCATGCGCGCCGCCGACCCGCCCGACGAATCGGCCCGCCGACTCATCGACGACACCGCGGCCGTGGTGGACCGCATCGCCGCCGACCCCAGGTCGTTCGCGACGGCGGCCGACCCCTTCGTCGACGTCGACGCCCGATGGGACGCGGCGGGCCTTCCCGCCTGCGGAACCCGCCCGGCCGCGGAAGCGTCCCGCTGAAGAAGCCTCCCGCGCCGTCGGGGGTTGGTTACCCTCGTCGTGTGTCCCGCCCTTCCACCCGCCTGCGTGCCCTGGCAGCCGGGCTGTCGATCCTGGTGCTCGCCGGCTGCAGCGGCGGCGGCGACGCCGCGCCCGTCACGCCCAACCGGGTCAATCTCGATGACGCCGTGGCCTTGGCCAACAATGTGTGCACGGCCGCGCATGACGACCAAGTGGCGTTTCAGCAGCGGATCAGCCGTGACTTCTCGGCGCCGAATCCCGCCCGGGACGCGGTGCGCGAGTTCGTGATCAACGATGTGATCCCGGTGGTGGAGGGCAGGGTGGCGGCGCTGCACGGCGTCATCGCCAACACCGATCGGGTCACCTGGGACAAAGCCGTGAAGGACCTCGACCAGCGCCTCTCCGACTTCAAGGCGAGTGTCGAGCCCTCCCAGCCGGCCGACCTCCTGAAGGCGACCGCCGCGCCGTTGGGCACGCACCCCGGCGCCATGCTCACCGCCTACGGCGCAAAGGAGTGCAAGAACTGGTGATCGGCCCGCCGGCCGGCCCCGGTCAGGCCAGCGCCACCAGTTCGAGCAGGTCGTCGCGCCAGTA
Organism: Acidimicrobiia bacterium; assembly: GCA_031376015.1. Taxonomy (GTDB): domain Bacteria; phylum Actinomycetota; class Acidimicrobiia; order Acidimicrobiales; family JACDCH01; genus JANMIX01. Next base: position 4,322 of record JANMIX010000581.1, read on the forward strand.
GTCCAACTCGGCGTCAGGCATCACCAGCACGCGATCGGGGTCGAGCGCCCGCACGAAACCGGTGTCGTGCGACACGATGATCATGGTGCCGGGCCAGGCGCCGAGGGCCTCGGCCATCGACTCCCTCGAACCGGGATCCAAGTTGTTGGTGGGCTCGTCCAGCAGGAGCACGTTGTGGCGCCCGGCGCACAGCTGGGCCAGCGCCAACTTCGTCTTCTCGCCACCGGAGAGAGTGGAGGCGTCCTGGTGCACCTTGTCGCCGGTGAGGCCGAACATGCCCAGCAGGCCTCGCTGTTCCTGGTCGCCCAACTGCGGCGACTGCTCGCGCATGTGCTCGAGGAGCGACCGGCCCCGGTGGATGCCCTCGTGTTCCTGGGCGTAGTACCCGACGCTCACGTGGTGACCCCAGAGGACCTTGCCCTCATCGGCCTCGGTGGTGCCGGCCAGGATGCGCAGCAACGAGGTCTTGCCGGCACCGTTGAGACCCAGCACCAGCAAGCGTTCGCCCCGGCCCACGCTGAAGTTCACGTCCTCGAACACATCGAGGGCGCCGTAGGACTTGGTGAGGTGCTCCACATCCAGCACGGTGCGGCCCGCGGCGGGCGGCGTGGGGAACTTGAGGCGGAGATCTCGCCGCTTCTGGGGGGCCCGCACCGCGCTCGATTCGAGCCGGCCGATGCGCTTCTCCAATGAGTGCGCCATCGACGCCTTGGTGGCCTTGGCCCCGAAGCGGTCGACGATCTTCTGCAGGCGGTCGACCTCGGCCTGCTGGCGGGCGGCGAGGCGGGCCTGGCGCTCCTCGTCGCGGGCCCGCGCGCCGAGGTACTGGGTGTAGGTGCCCTTGTATTCGAACACCTCGCCGGGCTCGTCCTCGTTGGGCCGGTCGAGGTGGATCACGCGGGTGATCGACTCGTCCAGCAGGCCAAGGTCGTGGCTGATCACCATGAGGGCGCCGCGGTAGCGGGTGAGGAAGGCCAGCAGCCAGGTGCGGGCGTCGTTGTCGAGGTGGTTGGTGGGTTCGTCGAGCAGCAGCACATCGGAGCCGGCGAAGAGGATGCGAGCCAGCTCCACCCGGCGTCGCTCGCCTCCCGACAGCACCGACAGCGCCCGGTCGAGCCGGTCGGTCCCGAGGCCCAGGCCAGCCGCCAGGGCCCGCGCCTCGGACTCCGCGGCGTAACCCCCCTGGTGTTCGAAGCCGTCGTGGGCCTTGCTGTAGCGGCGCACATTGGCGTCGCTGGGGTCCTCCTCAAGGCGCAGGCGCAGTTTCTCCAGCCGGGCGGCGGCGTCATCGAGACCCCGGCCGCTGAGGATGTGGGTGATGCCCTGTGTGTGGGGGTCGATCCCCTCCAGCTTGGGATCCTGGGGCAGGTAACCGAGTTGGCCGGTGAGCTGCACCAGGCCGGCCTTGGGGGGCGCGGCGCCGCCCAGCACGGTGAGCAGGCTGGTCTTGCCGGCACCGTTGCGTCCGACCAGGCCGACCTTGTCGCCGGCGCGCACGGTGAAGCTGGCCCCGTCCACCAGGACGTTG
>JANMIX010000612.1:0-2362 GCA_031376015.1 Acidimicrobiia bacterium
TGACCCCGTTGTAGATCTTCTCCCACACGCGGGGCACCCCGAACATGATGTTGGGGCGTACGTCGCGCAGGTAGGCGCTGAGGAGGCCGGGGTCGGGGCAGCAGGCCACGTCGTAGCCGTTGACGAGGCCGGCGTAGTGGCTCGTCATCCGCTCGGCGATGTGGGCCATGGGCAGGTACGACACCAACCGGTAGCCGCTCAGATCAAGATTGTCCCCGAAGGAGCGCAGCAGCGACTCGGCCGTCCAGGCCACGTTGCGATGGGTGATCATCACGCCCTTGGGTGGTCCAGTGGTGCCCGAGGTGTAGATCACCGTGGCGAGGTCGTCGGGCGACACCGCCGCCGCGGCCTCGTCGAGGTCGATGCCTGCTGCGCCGTACAGCGCCGAGGCCACCCCTTCGTCGGCCAGGTTCACCAGATGCACCAGGTCGGGAAGTTCGTGCCGAACCTTGACGAAGCGCGGGGCGAAGGAGTCGTCCTCCACCACGGCCACCTTGGCCTTGCAGTGCCCGGCCAGGTAGGCGATCTGCTCGGGCGAGGACGAGTTGTAGACCGAGATGGGGGTGGCGCCGCAGAACACCGTGGCGGTGTCGAGGAAGTGGAAGTCGGGCGTGTTGCGGAACATCAGCACCACCCGGTCACCGCGGCCCACGCCCAGGCTGCGCAGATGGGCGGCAGCGGCGGCGACCTTGCCGGCGTACTCGGCGAAGGTCCAGGTCACCCACTGGTCGTCCGGGCCCTTGGCTCGCAGCGCCACTTGGTCGGCGAAACGATCCACAGCACGCAGGAACATGGTGGCCACCGTCTGTCCTTCGGTGGCGGTCGCGATCTCCTCGTTCGTCACGGTGCTCATTACTACGGGTCCCCCCGGGGTGGCTGGCTTCGGACCAGCCAGTTTCGCTCACCGGAGCGACCGGTGCCCGCGGTGGGCGGAATCCGGGGGTCTCCTGAGGCGTTTGACCAGCGCCTCGAACGGCGGCAACACTCCTTGACCGATCGGTCAAGTACCGTCGGGTAGGCATCAGGTCACCTGCACGCATCGAACCTCGGAGGACACCACCATGGCCCGCACCGCAGTCATCGTCGACGCCGTCCGCACGCCCGGCGGCAAGCGCTTCGGCAAGTTGTCGGGTTGGCACCCGGTGGATCTGGCCGCCGAGACGCTCAAGGCACTGGTGGCCCGTAACAACCTGGATCCGGCGCTGGTGGACGACGTGATCATGGGTTGTGTCATGCAGGTCGGCGCCCAGTCGATCAACGTGGGCCGCAACGCCGTGCTGGCCGCAGGTTTCCCCGAGTCGGTGCCCTCCACCACCGTCGACCGCCAGTGCGGTTCGTCGCAGCAGGCGGCTCACTTCGCGGCCCAGGGCGTGATCGCCGGCGCCTACGACATCGTGATCGCCTCCGGCGTCGAGTTGATGAGCCAGGTGCCGATGGGTGCATCGGTGGGTGACGGCGGCTTCGGTCTGCCCTTCGGGCCCAGCATGGGCCTGCGCTACGCCGAGGTCGGTGGCCTGGTGCCCCAGGGCATCTCCGCCGAGCTCATCGCCGACAAGTGGGGCCTGAGCCGCGAGGATCTCGACGCCTTCTCGGCCGAGAGCCACCGCCGTGCCGCCCAGGCCACCGCCGAGGGTCGCTTCGACAACGAGATCGTCGGTGTCCTCGAGCGCCGCCTCGACAAGGAGACCAAGAAGGTCATCGAGTCGGGCGAGATGGTGGCCGCCGATGAGGGCATTCGGCCCGACACCACGGTGGAGACCCTGGCCAACCTGAAGCCCGCCTTCAAGCCCGACGGGAAGGTCACCGCCGGCAACTCCAGCCAGATCACCGACGGCGCTTCCGCCGCGCTGATCATGAGTGAGGAGCGGGCCAACGAGTTGGGTCTGCGTCCCCGGGCCCGTTTCGTGAACTTCGCCGTCGCCGGAGTCGACCCCGTCACCATGCTCACCGGGCCCATTCCCTCCACCGAGAAGGTGCTGGCCAAGGCGGGCATGACGGTGGACGACATCGACCTGTTCGAGGTCAACGAAGCCTTCGCCTCGGTGGTGCTGGCCTGGGAGAAGGAACTGCGGCCCGACATGACCAAGGTCAACGTGAACGGCGGCGCCATCGCCCTCGGCCACCCCTTGGGCTGCTCGGGCACCAAGTTGCTGGCCACGCTGCTCAACGAGTTGGAGCGCACCGGCGGCCGCTACGGCCTGCAGACGATGTGTGAGGGCGGCGGCATGGCCAACGCCACCATCATCGAGCGCCTCGGCTGACCGAAAGCCGCGCGCTTCGCCCGGCCGCCGTTCCGCGAAACGGTCGGTAGCCTGTCGGCATGGGTTTCTGGCTGGTGCGTGTGCCGATCGCGATCCTGTTC
>JANMIX010000615.1:0-2631 GCA_031376015.1 Acidimicrobiia bacterium
ACCATCCGCGCCCGAGCGGCGTCGTTGCTCGATCGTTCTGACCCCGTCTACATGGAGTTGTGATGTCGAACTATCTGGTGATCTCCGCCGACACCCATGCCGGTCTGCCCGGCCCCGAATACCGGGACTGGCTCGACCCCGAGTTCCGCGAGAGCTTCGACCACTTCCTGGTGCAACGCGAGCGCGCCGCGGAGATGGCCAAGCAGGGATTCGTGAACGAGGAGTTCGCCAAGGCCTGGCACGAGGAGAACGAGGAAGGGCTGCGGGGCGGCTGGGACGCCTCCCGGCGCGACAAGGAACTCGACGCCGACGGCGTGGCCGGCGAGGTGATCTTCCCCGACGCCGATTCGGTGAGCGGCGGCGCATCGGCCCCTTTCGGTGCCGGCCTGGGCGCCACCGGCGACACACCGGCGGAGCTGCTCTTCGCCGGCGCACGGGCCCACAATCGATGGCTGGCGGAACTGTGCAACGAGAGCCCGGAGCGCCGCGCCGGGGTGGCCGTGGTGCCGATCACGGCGGATGTCGATCTGGCCGTCGCCGAGATCCGCAGGGCCCGCGAGTCCGGTCTGCGGGGCGGCATCCTCATCCCGCCGATGTGGCAGCCGCACGAGCCCTATCACCACCCGAAGTACAACCCGGTGTGGGCGGTGTGCGAGGAGTTGGAGATGCCGGTGCACGTGCATTCGGGCGTCGCCGACAAGGCCTCGTACGGCCCCCACATCGGCATCTTCACCAGCGAGACGCGCTTCTGGTCGACCCGACCGCTGGCGTTCCTGATGTGGTCGGGTGTCTTCGAGCGGTACCCGCGCCTGCGTTTCGGGGTGGCCGAGTGTGGGGCGTTTTGGGTCAACGACATGCTGTGGCGCATGGACCTCGTGTTCGAACGCGACCACGGTTCCCAGAAGCTGGGCGAGCAACTCACCGCCAACATGTCGATGCGTCCGAGCGAGTACTTCGACCGCAACTGCTTCATTGGCGCGTCGAACATCCTGCGGGTCGAGATGGCGCGCCGTTACGAGATCGGTGTCGGCAACCTGTGCTGGGGCAACGATTTCCCACACCCCGAAGGCACCTGGCCCCACACCCGTGAGCACCTGGCCAAGGTGTTCTGCGACATCCCCCGCGACGAGACGGCAGCCATGCTGGGCACCAACGCGGCCGAGGTGTACGGGTTCGATGTCGCCGCCCTGACACCGCTGGCCAATCGCATCGGTCCGACGCCGGAGGAGCTCGGCCAGAATGAGGACCCTTCCGCCAAGTGGGTCGACGCCAAGCGGGCGGGCCGACCCTGGATCACGGGCATCGAGACGTGGCCGACCGCGACGTGATCACGTTCAACCCGCTGAGCCGGGACTTCATCGCGTCTCCCTACGGGCAGTACGCCGTGCTGCGCGACGAGGACCCGGTGCACTACTCCGAGCTGTTGTGTGGCTGGATTCTGACCCGTTTCGACGACGTGGCGAGGGTCCTGCGAGACCCGACGGTGTCGAGCAGCATCCACAATGCCACCCCGACGATGGTCACCGAGATCGAACTGGCGGCGCTGGCCGACCACGACTGGGCCTCGCGCACGATGGTGCTGCTCGACGATCCCGACCACGGCCGGATCCGCCGGCTGATGGCCGACCCCTTCCGGGCCAAGGAGGTGGCGCGCCTGGCGGCGCTCATCGAACGCCGCGTCACCGAGGGCATCGACGCGCTGCGCTCGCGTCTGGGCACCGGCGTCGTGGAGTTCGACCTCATCGAGGAACTGGCGTACCCCTTGCCGGTCGAGATCTTCTCGGAATGGCTGGGGATGCCGGAGGAGGCGAGCCCACAGTTCCGGAAGTGGACGTCGTGGGTGGCCCGCAGCCGCGACCCGTTGAGCGATGGTGAGCGCGAGGAGTTCTTCGCCGCCCTCGACGCCATGTACGCCTACCTCGAGGAGCAAGCCGACCTGAAGCGGGCCGCGCCCGAAGAGGACCTGCTGTCCTACCTGGTGCACGTGGACGACGGTGAACAGCTCACCCACGAGGAGTTGATGGCCCAACTCGTCACGCTCTACATGGCCGGCCACGAGCCCACCGCAGGCTTGGTCGGCAACGGGATCGTGGCGCTGTTGGAGCACCCCGACCAGCTTGAACTGTTGCGCCGGCAACCCGACCTCGTGCGCAACGCCGTGTCCGAGTTACTCCGCTACGACGGTCCCAACCAGTTCATCCGGCGGGTCCTGATGGAACCAGCCCTGATCGACGGCGTCGAACTGCCCGCCGGCGCGGTGCTGTACCTCGGCGTGGCGGCAGCCAACCGCGACCCCCGCCGTTGGGGTGCGACCGCCGAGGTCGTGGACGTCACTCGGGCCGATGCCGGCCAGCACCTCCAACTGGGGGCCGGTATCCACGCCTGCCTTGGCTCGCACCTGGCGCGGCTTCAGGCGCAGGTGTTCTTCGAAGCGATGCTGCAACGCTTCGACGGTCTCGAACTCGCCGGTGAACCCCGGTGGAGCGAGCGCATGTTCATCCGGGGAATGGCGTCGCTGCCGCTTCGCTGCACGATCACTGCGTGACGCGGGACGTGTCGAGCAGCGCCGGCACCAGCATCTGCTCGAGCAGGCGCACAAGGTCGTCGCGATCGGGCACCATGTCGGGCGCC
>JANMIX010000647.1:0-9029 GCA_031376015.1 Acidimicrobiia bacterium
GGCCCACCATGGCCTTGGCATCGGCGAAGTTCATCACCGAGCCGTGATCGGCGACCGCCCGGCCACCGGCGGCGACGATCTCGTCGACCACCTGCTGGGCCGGGCTGGCATCGGCGCCGGCGCCGTCGGAGGCCGCACCCAGATCGTTGACCACGACCGCGGCACCCTCAGCGGCCAGCAACAGGGCCTCGGCCCGGCCGATGCCGCGACCGGCACCCGTGACGATGGCGACCTTGCCGTCGAACAATCCCATTGCGCTCTCCCTCGTGCGATTCGCCCCCGGCGGGGTGCGGAGGTTCTAGCGGATTCCTGACACTCGTGTCACTCGCCTACGCTCCGCCGGGTGGACGCGGAGAAACCCCTCGAGGATTTGATCCAGCTGCAGACCGAGGGAGGTGTGGCCCGCATCACCATCAATCGCCCCGAGGCCGGCAACTCGCTCACCGCCGCCATGCGCGATCACCTCACCGACACCTTCGACGAGCTCTCGGGCACCCTCGGCGTGCGTGCCATCGTGCTCACGGGGGCCGGCGAGAAGCACTTCTGCACCGGCGCCGGCCTGGGCGGACCCCAGAAGCCGGTGCCGCCCCGGCCCGAGGATGCCCCCGAACGAGCCCTCGGTGATGTCGCCCGCATGATCCGGCGGGGCTGGCAGCGGTTGGTGGCGTCGATGCTCGACTGCGAGAAGCCGATCGTGGGCGCCATCAACGGCATCGCCGCGGGCGGGGGCGCCAACCTGGTGCTGGCCTGCGACCTGGTGGTGATGGCCGACTCGGCCCAGCTCATCGAGGTCTTTGTGCGGCGCGGCATCATCCCCGACGCCGGCGGGTGCTATCTGTTGCCCCGCATCGTGGGCCCCCAACGGGCCAAGGAGCTCATGTTCCTGGGCGATTCGCTCTCGGCCGCCGACTGCGAACGGATCGGTCTGGCCAATCGGGTCGTTCCAGCCGGCGAGGTGGGCACCACCGCCGGCGAACTGGCGGCCCGGCTGGCGGCCGGTCCGTCCAAGGCCATCGCCATGACCAAATGGTTGCTGAACCGCAGCTTCGAATCGAGCCGCCAGTCGGCCTTCGAGGAAGAGGCCTACGCCCAGGAATTGGTGACCACCACCGCCGACATGCAGGAAGGCATCGACGCCTTCATGCAGCGCCGCGACACCCAGTTCAAGGGCTGGTGAGCGCGCCGGTCACCTGGGGGCTGAGGTCGTCGAGGTCGGCTGCGTCGGCAGGTTGAGCGACGACGCGGTGAGCCCGCAGTTCTTCTCGCCGTAGGCGCGGATGTGGTCCAGCGGCGAACCGGCCCGGCCCGAGAGGGCGTCGAGGCCATCGGTGAGTTGCTTCTGCTCGGCCGGGGTCGCCTCGGTCAGCCGGGAGGCGTCGTAGCCGTACTTGGCGGCGACGTCGAGCATGCCCTTGGCCTGCGACGTGACGGCGTCGACGTCAGCGGTGATCTCCGAGGGAGCCTCGGCTCGGGCCTTTTCGAGCAACGGACGCGCCGCCTCCGCCGCGCTGCGGACCTTGTCGGGTGAGGTGAAGTCGGCCGAGCCGACATCCAGGATGGCCGACAGGGCGGCACAGAAACCGCTCTGGCTGCCCGATGCCTTTCCGGTGCCCCCGCTACCGCAGCCCGCCACCGTGGCGACGAACAGGAGGACCGAGAGCAGGATTCCGAGCCGTTTCACCCGCCCAACCCTAGGCCGGAATTCCGCGGGCACGGCGGGCGCGCCGGTGCTTGGCGCGACGCTCAGCGACGGCTCAGCAGCAGGCAGCCCCCCAGAGGCCCTCCGCCGGCGGCGGCCACCCCCACCTCGGGACGCCGGCCACCGGGGCGGGTGACCTGGCGATCACCCGCCTCGCCGAAGAGCTGTGCGCAGGCCTCGTGGAGGAAGCCGTAGCCGTGCAACCGGCCGGCGGAGAGCTGGCCGCCGTGGGTGTTGAGGGGCAGCAGGCCGTCGCGGGCGATGTTGGCCCCACCCTCCACGAAGGGCCCGCCCTCGCCCTTGCCGCAGAAGCCGAGGGCCTCCAGCCAGCACAGGGTGATGAAGGTGAAGCCGTCGTAGAGCCCGGCAACGTCGACGTCGGTGGGGCGCAGGTCGGTGCCCTCCCACATCATCGTGGCGGCGTCGCGGAGCGCCATGGTGGTGAGGTCGTCCCACTGGTCCCAGGAAGGCCGGCCGTAGATGGCGGTGCCCACCCCCTCCACTGTGACGGGGGTCTTGCGCAGATCGGGAGCGGAGTCGGCCCGCGACACGATCACCGCGGTGGAACCGTCGGCGGGGACGTCACAGTCGTAGAGGCCGAAGGGTGAGGAGACCATGCGGACGTTGAGGTAGTCGTCCATGGTCATCGGATCGGTGTAGATGGCCTTGGGGTTCAATGCCGCGTTGGTGCGGGCGTTGATGGCGATGGCGCCCAGGTGCTCGCGCTTCGTGCCGAACTCGTGGAAGTGGCGCTTGGCCATCATGGCGATCCAGATGGCGGCCGACGGTGCGCCGAAGGGCAGCGAGTACTGCATGAACGAGCCCACCCGGAACCCGCCGCCGCCCCCGCCCCCGCCGCCGCCGGTGGTGACCGAGGCGCGCCCGCCGCCGCCCTGGGCGGAGCCTTCCCACACCGTGCGGAAGCACACGACATGGTTGGCCATGCCGGTGGCCACCGCCATGCAGGCGTTGATGACCGAGCCCAACTGACCCGGCGCCTCCAACCCACCGGCGAACCAGCGCAGGTTCAACCGCAGGGCGTCCTGCAGTTCGGTGACGCCCACGCCCGAGAAGCCGGGGGGCGTGTCCATCGCGCCGGGGTAGGTAGCGATGCCGTCGATGTCGTCGCGGGTCAGGCCGGCGTCCTCGATGGCCTCGAGCACCGCGTCGATGGTGAGGTCGAGCGGGTCGCGGTAGAGCCGGCGTCCCACGTCGGACTGACCGATCCCGGAGATGGCGGCGTTGGGGAGCTTCATGAGGGGTCTTTCTTGAAGAAGGGGAGCCAGACGTCGTCGTACTGCTCGAAGAAGACCGTCACCGGCATGCCGATGGTGACGGTGTCCTCGTCGAGGTTGCTGCCGTCGGCGGCGAACAGGTTGGTGGTGAGGCGCAGGCCGGCCTGCTCGGGCAACTCGACGATGGCCACCACATACGGCGGGTCGAGGTTGGGGTACCAGGGCTGGTGGTCGACGCTGTAGGTGTGGACGATGGCCTTGCCGGATGTGGCCTCGACCACCAGGTTCTTGCTCAGGCACTGCGGGCAGCGGGGCCCGGCGGGATGCAACCAGTAGCCGCAATCGGCGCAGCGCCGGAAACGCAGTTCGCCCTCGGCGCCGCCGGTCCAGAAGTGCCGGTTGGCATCGTCGAGGCGCGGCAGCACCCGGAACGGTTTGGGCTTGTCGGCCTCGGGGGCATCGGGGGCATCGGGGGGCGTCATCAGGCTCGGGTCTCCACTTCGACGGCGGCGTCGGGGCCGCCTTGGGTTGGGCTCGGCGGACCGAACACGGGAAAGGTGAACTCGTCGGTCTCCCGGCGGAAGCGCACGGTGAGGGGCATGCCGACGCGCAGATCCTCGAAGGCCACGCCCTCGACGTTGGTGAGCATGCGCGGCCCCTCCTCGAGGTCGACCACCCCCGCCACATAGGGAACACGGTCGCCGAAGGGGGGCAGGTCGTTGCGGTGCACGATCGAGTACGTGTAGAGCGTTGCCCGGCCCGACGCGTCCTCCCAGTCGACCTGGTCGCTCCAGCAGTGCGGGCAGAAGGGCCGGGGATAGAAGTGGGCGCGCCCACAGGCCGTGCACCGCTTGATCAAGAGGCGATGCTCACGGGCGGCGGCCCAGTAGGGCTCCTCGGCCGCGTCGGGCGTGGGCAGGTCGAACCGCACCTCAGTCCTTCGGCAGGCCGAGGAGGCGCTCGGCGATCACGTTGCGCTGGATCTCGCTGGTGCCACCGGCGATGGTGAGGCACCGGTTGGCCAGGAAACCGGCCAGCCACTGGGCCGCTTCGCCGTCGTCGAGGGCGCCGGCGGAACCGAGGAGGCCGAGGCCCACTTCCTGCACCTTCTGGTCGTGTTCGGCCGAGAGCAACTTGCGGACGCTCGACTCGGGCCCTGGCTCGGCCGCCGACGCCGCGTCGCGGCCCAGGGCCCGCACGGTGAGGCGAAGCCCCAGCGCGGCGAGCGCCTGGGCCTCGGCCAGCAGCCCACCGAGTTCGTCGGCGGTGACGGTGCCGTCCTCCCCCACCGAGCCGAGCAGCATCTGCACGCCGAGACCGAACGAGGAACCCGAACCCATCGACACCCGCTCGTTGGCCAGGGTCGTGCGCGCCGCGCTCCAACCGTGGTGCGGCTCGCCCACCAGGGCATCGTCGGGCACGAAGACGTCGGAGAGGAACACCTCGTTGAACATGGCGAAGCCGGTGAGTTCGCGCAGCGGCCGGATGTCGATGCCCGGCGCCGTCATGTCGACGACGAAGCAGGAGATGCCCTCGTGCTTGGGCGCCGACGGGTCCGTGCGGGCCAGGCAGATCCCCACGTCCGCGTCCTTGGCCATGGACGTCCACACCTTCTGCCCGCTGAGCAGCCATCCGCCGTCGACCTTCACCCCCTTGGTGGTGAGCGCAGCCAGGTCGCTGCCGGCGCCGGGCTCGCTGAAGAGCTGGCACCAAGCGATCTCGCCCCGCAGGGTGGGACCGACCCAACGTTCGTGCTGTTCGGGGCTGCCATGGGCGATGAGGGTCGGCAACGCCCAGGCGCCGACCTGCAGGTGGGGCCGGCGCACCCGGGCGGCGCGGAACGCTTCGTCGATGACCAGTTGTTCCACGGGCCCGGCGTCACGCCCGAAGGGCCGGGGCCAGTGCGGGGTGATGTAGCCGGCGTCGGCCATCCGGGCCCGCCACTCCGACTTGTCATGGTTGCGGAGGTCCTCGAGGAAGGCGTCGACCTCTGCCCGCCAGGGCGCCGCTTCGGGCGGCAGGTCCACCACGACGTCGCGGCGGGCGCCGGCGCGGGCCAGGGCGAAGGTGCGGGCCCGCCACGGGTGCACGGTGCCGCCAAGCAGCGCCCGCACGGCCAGCGACCGCTTCAGGTACAGGTGGGCGTCGTGCTCCCAGGTGAATCCGATGCCACCGAGGACCTGCACGCAACCCTTGGTGCAGGTGACCGCCGCCTCGGGCGCCAGGGCGCCGGCGATCTGCGCAGCCAGCGAGGCACCGGCAACTGCGTCGGCATCAGCCGCGCTTACACCTGAGGACGGGTGCGTCTCGTCCAGCGCTCGCGCTGCGTCCCATACCGCAGCTCGGGCCGACTCGAGCGCGCAGAGCATGTCGGCGCAACGGTGCTTGACCGCCTGGAACTGACCGATGGGCCGGCCGAACTGCTCGCGCACGCAGGCGTACTCGGCGGCCGTGTCGACGCACCATGCCGCCACCCCCACGGCCTCGGCACCCAACAGCACCGCCGCCACTTCCTCGATGGCGCCGTCGGGCAGGTCGCGCAGGGACGCGCCGGGGGATCCACCGTCGGGCACCCCCACCAGCGCGGCCCGCCGCGTCATGTCCACGTTCTTGGCTGCGGTCACCTCGCAGTCGCGACGCGACACCACGAGCCAGTGACCCGAGACCCACACGACCACCACGTCGGCCGCCGCCGCGCCCAGCACGGGGGCACCCTCACCGGCGAAGCCGACGGCCCCGGTGATCGAACCATCGGCCAGGCCGGGCAACCACCGCGCCCGGGCCTCATCGCTGCCGTAACGGTCGATGACGGCGCTGGCCAGCACGGTGGGAACGAACGGTCCGGGGGCGGCCACGCGACCGAGTTCTTCGAGCACGACCACCAGTTCGGACAACCCGTAGCCCGAACCACCCACGTCCTCACTCAGGTGCAGCCCCAGCCAGCCCAGCGCGGCGAGGTCGTCCCAGAACGGGGGTCGTTCGGCGGTATCGCCGTCGCCGGCTTCGAGCAGGGCGCGAGGCACCGCCGGAGGGCAACGGTCGAGGAGGAAACGTCGGGCTGCGTGATGGAGGGCGACGTGGTCGTCGCTGACGCCGAGGGTGCCGGGCACGGCGCTCAGCCGACCGACAGCGCGAGGGTGGGGCACCCGTCGACTGCGAGGCGGATCTTCTCGTCGGGATCGCCGGCTGGGTCGATCACCACCGCCTTCATGTCGTCGTCGAGGTCGAAGGTGTGCGGCGCATGGAAGGCACAGTTGCCCGATCCCATGCACCGGTCGCGGTCGATGTGGATGGCGAGCGGCATCGCGGGCACACTAGCTGACAGTCACGTCAGTTTTCACCGTGGGAGGATCCGGCCAATGGACCGCGTCATCGACGCCGATGCACATGTCAACGAGGACCTGCTGTCGTGGTCGGCGTTGGAGGCCAAGCACCCCGGCTGGCTCTCGGCCGGCCGCTCCGGTGGCAAGTGGGTGGCCGAGATCGCCGGCAAGCTCTACCCCACCCAGGAGGGCCCGGGTCGCGGGGTCGACATCGAGACGTCGACCAATCCCGCGGCCGCCGCCGGTGCCGCCGACCCGGTGCAGCGCCTGGCCGACATGGACGCCGAGGGCATCGACGTGCAGGTCCTCTACGGCGGGCTCATCATCGGGCTCACGTCCTATGAGGACCCCGGCTTCGCCCTCGACGTGGCCACGACCTACAACGACTGGCTGCTCAGCGACTTCTGCGGCAACGACCGCGACCGCCTCAAGGGCGTCGCCGCCGTGCCCCTGCAGGACGTGAAGCGGGCCATCGGCGAGGTCGAACGGGCCAAGGGTCTCGGCGCCGTTGGCGTGACCATCCCGCCCGTGCTGGGGGAACGCAACCTCGACGACGAGTCGCTGCTGGAGTTCTTCGAGGCCTGCACCGCCCTGGATGTGGCGGTAGCCATCCACTCGGCGCCCGGCATGAACCTGCCCCTGCCCGGCGCCGAGCGCTTCGACAACTACGCCAAGGTGCACTGCCTCAGCTTCCCGGTCGACCAGATGGTGGCCTTCACCGCCTTGGCCATGGGCGGGGTGCTCGACCGCTTCGAGACGCTGCGGGTGGCCTTCCTGGAGTCGGGCACCGGGTGGGTCCCCTACTTCGTGCACCGGATGCACGAGCACTTCGAGAAGAAGGCCGACCTGCTCCCCGGTATGAAGAGCGACCCGCGTGAGATGTTCGCCCGCGGGCAGTGCTTCGTGAGCTTCGAGGCCGAAGAACCGCTACTGGAGGTCTGCGTAGAACAGCTGGGCGACAACTGGATGATCTACGCCAGCGACTACCCGCACTGGGATTCGGACTTCCCCGGCACCGTCGAAGAGGTGCGCCGCCTCGCCGCCCCGCTGGGTGACGCAGTGACCGCGAAACTGCTCGGAGGGAACGCCGCAGCACTCTACGGGATGAAGTAGACGTTTACGGACTAGCCCCATTTTGCTGCACTTTTTGACTCGTCTGAGCGAAGCCAGGGTGGGGCGTTCGCCGTATGGTTGACATGTGTCAGTCCTGATGCATCCCGAGGTCGCCCGAGGTGTGGTGCCCTTCCGGCGCTCGTTCCAACACAGCGTTCCCGAGGGCCGCTCGTTGCCCTTCGGCGTGCGATGCCGCTTGGCGGCCGCCACCGAACCGCTGCGCGCCGTGCTCGATGATCATCGAGGCAACGTGGCCCGCGAGGAACTGGTGATGATCACCGTGGCGTTGGCGGTCGCCAACCTGGCTGCGGCGACGATGGCGTTGCTCAGCCTCTGAGTCGAGGGCTCAACCCCACACCACCGGGAGACTGGTCGGCGAGCGGAACCGTTCGCCGTGGATGTGCACGTCCTCGGCTTCCCAACGCACCGGGTCGGGGCGCAGGTCGGGCAGGCGTTCGAGCAGGACCTCCACGGCTGAGGCCATCTCCATGCGGGCAAGGTGCATCCCCAGGCACATGTGGGGCCCGACCCCGAAGCTGATGTGGGGCAGCACCGCCCGGTGCAGATCGAATCGATCCGGGTCCGTCCAGCGCGTGTCGTCGTGGTTGGCCGCGCCCACGTGGGGGATCACCATCGTGTTGGCAGGGATGTCGACACCGGCCAAGGTCGTGTCGGTGGTGCTCAGTCGCGCGGTGATGAGGAGCGGCGATTCCCAGCGGATCGATTCCTCGACGGCCTGGGCCATGAGTTCTGGCGTGCGGCGCAGCGCCTGCAACTGCTCGGGGTTGTCGAGCAGGCCGAACAGGAAGCTCCCGGTGGCCCGGTAGGTGGTCTCGGCCCCGGCCGGCAACAGCAGGCGGAGGAAGGAGAAGATCTCCTCGTCGGAGAGGCGCTCGCCGTCGAGTTCCTCCTGCACCAGCAGGCTGATGACGTCCTCGCCGGGTTGCGACCGCTTCGCTTCCACCACCTCGGCGAGGTACTCGCGCAGAGCGGTGGAGGCGGCGATGCCCCGCTCGGGGTTGGCCGCCACGTTCACGACCCAGACCGCCATCTCGTGGAACTTCTCGTGGTCCTCATGCGGGATCCCCAGGATCTCGGCGATCACCTGCACCGGGAAGCGGTAGGTGAACTCGCGCACCAACTCGGCGCGGCCCCGCTCGATGAAGCCGTCGATGAGCTCGTGCAGGATGGGCACGATCACGCCGTCCTCCCATCGCTGCAGGCTCTTGTGCCGGAAGGCGACCGACACCAGGGCTCGGTGCCGGCGGTGCTCGGGCTCGTCCATGCCCACCAGCACGAAGGGACCCATCACGACCTCGAGCAGTTCCCGGTTGCCACTGGAGGAGAACGTGACGTTGTCGCGCAGGACGTGGGCGACGGTGTCGTAGGAGTAGACGTTGCAGACCTCTGCCCGGTGGCCGGCGAAATCAACCTGCTCGGCCAGCTCGACCGCGTGCCGGCGGCGCCGGTCGGCCAGATCGGGGTAGGGATCACGCACGTCGCCCGCCACCGTGTCGGTGAACTGCCCCATGGGATCGTAGGAGTCGTCGAACGCGTCAACCGCCGTACCTGACATGCGTGTCAGCCTACGACGGGCGCGGCGACGATGCTGAGGATCTCCTCACCGTAGGTGTCGAGCTTGGACGGCCCGATGCCGGC
>JANMIX010000657.1:0-10819 GCA_031376015.1 Acidimicrobiia bacterium
GACCACCCCCATGACCCGCTCGTCCAGGGCCGAGGCGCCGGCCATGTCGCTGATGGCCCGGAACGTCGACCAGGCCACGCCCGCCGCCTCACAGGCCAAACCGATGGCGGCGGTCTCCATGTCGACGGCGTCGATGCCCAACGACCGCAGGCGCTCCACCCCCTCGACGTCGCCCACGAGCACGTCGGAGGTCGACAGCACGCCCGCGGCCGGTTGGGGGCCGATCGCCACCGGATGGCATCGCCGGCCCGAGCCTTCGTCGATCACCACCTCGGGAACCATCAGGGCGCCGACGTGCA
The DNA here is from genome assembly GCA_031376015.1 of Acidimicrobiia bacterium. Lineage (GTDB taxonomy): Bacteria > Actinomycetota > Acidimicrobiia > Acidimicrobiales > JACDCH01 > JANMIX01. Next base: position 300 of record JANMIX010000657.1, read on the forward strand.
GGGAAGGGTCGACGCCGCCGGCGATGCCGGTGACGATCACGTGGTCGGGGTCGAAGGAGGCCAGCGCCTGCACCGCGGTGCGGGCCGCCGCTTCGGTGCCGATACCGGTGAGGTGGATCTGCACCTCGAACCGGCCGATGGTGCCGGTCACCACGGCGGCGCGGTGCGCCGGTTTCGGGAGCCCGGCCAGCTTCAGCAGCGGGGCCCGCTCCGAGGGCATGGGGGTGAAAATGGCGACGCGTCGCGCCGAGGTTGCGAGATCGCCCATCGCCGAAATCTAGCGAGCATCGCCGCGGGGCTAGCGTCGCCGCGGCCGAACCGTGCCGTGAGGGGGGCCCGTGATTCTCGATCGTTTCAAGGTGACCGACCGGGTGGCGGTGGTGACCGGCGCGGGGAACGGCATCGGGGCCGGCATCGCCAAGGCGCTGGCCGAGGCCGGCGCCGACGTGGTGTGCGCCGCTCGCACGGCCGCCGACCTGGACCGCACGGTTGCCACCGTGGAGGCCGCCGGGCGCCGGGGCCTGGCCGTGCCCACCGACGTGAACGACCGCGCCCAGCTCGAAGCGCTCGTGGCCGCGACGGTGGAGGCGTTCGGGCGTGTCGACATCCTGGTCAACAACGCCGGCGGGTGGCCGCCGCACCCGGCCCTGCGCACCAGCGAGGCCGCCTTCGAGCAGGCCTTGCACTTCAACGTGGTGGCGCCCTTCCTGCTGACGCGCCTGATGGTGCCCCAGATGATCGCCACCGCCGGCGGTGGGGCGGTGGTCAACATCTCGTCGCGGGCGGGCAGCATGGTGCAGCCCTGCTTCACCGCCTACGGCACCGCCAAGGCGGGCCTGTCGTTCATGACCCGCAACATGGCCCCGGAGTTGGCGCCCAAGGTGCGCATCAACGCCATCGACGTGGGCGGGGTCGAGACCGAGGCGTTGGCGTCGGTGCTCACCGACGAATCGGTGCGCCGCCAGATGGAGGAGAACACGCCGATGCGCCGGCCCGGCCAGCCCGAGGACATCGCCGCGGCCGTGCTGTACCTGGTGAGCGACGCGTCCTCGTGGGTCACCGGCAAGGTCTTCGAGATCGACGGCGGCGTGGAACATCCCGCCTTCACCATCCCCTTCACCCCCCTGTGACCAGCACAGCGGGCCCCGACCGAGGAGCGACGACATGACCTACCGAGTGATCCAGTGGGCCACCGGCAACGTGGGCAAGGCCGCCGTGGACGGCATCTTGGCCCACCCCGAACTCGAGTTGGTGGGATGCTGGGTACACAGCGCCGACAAGGCGGGCCGTGACGTCGGGGAGATCTGCGGGCTCGATCCCATAGGGGTGCGGGCCAGCAACGACCGAGACGCTGTGCTGGCCATCGACGCCGACTGCGTCGTCTACGCGCCGGTGTTGGCCGACCCCGCGGAGGTGGCCGCCATCCTGCGGTCCGGCAAGAACGTGGTCACCCCGGTCGGCTGGATCTACCCCTACGCCGCCGACCGCGTGCTGGCCAGCCCCCGCGACGCCGACATCGAGGCGGCCTGCGCCGAGGGGGGAGTGACGCTGCACGGCACCGGCATCCATCCCGGCGGCATCACCGAGCGGTTCCCGCTGATGCTGTCGTCGCTGTGCACCGACATCCGCCACATCCGCGCCGAGGAGTTCTCCGACATCCGCTCGTACGCCACCGAGTTCGTGGTGCGCGAGATCATGCTGTTCGGCAAGTCGCCCGACGACGCGGCCAAGAGCCACATGCCCGCGCTCATGGGCGAGCACTTCGAGTCGTCGTTGCGGATGATCGCGGCGGAGTTGGGCTGGGAACTCGACGAGGAGCGCACGACCTCGCACGAGTGGGCGGTGGCGACGGCCCCCATCGACACCCCGGTGGGGATCATCGAGCCGGGCACGGTGGCGGCTCAGCGGTTCAGTTGGTCGGCGTGCGTGAACGGCGTGCCGGTCATCACCGCCAAGGTCAACTGGCTGATGGGGGAGCAGGACCTCGATCCGGCCTGGACCTTCGGCGACGGCCAGCGCTTCGAGATCGAACTCGATGCCAGCCCCAACCTGACCGTCACCTTCCGGGGGCTGCAACCGGCACGGCCCGAGGACGGCCTCGACCGCAACCCCGGCATCGTCGCCACCGCGATGCACTGTGTGAACGCGGTGCCCTATGTGTGCCGGGCCGCCCCCGGGATCCGCACCTACCTCGACCTGCCGCTCATCTCGGGGCGCGCAGCGTCGTGAGCACCGAGGCCGGGCGCGTCGCCGACGCGCTCGACTACCTGGACATCACTCGCCTGCAGGCGGCCTACGGCGACGCGGTGACGCGGCGGGCGTGGGCCGAGTTCGATGACATGTTCGCCCCCGAGGCCGAAGTGATCCTCGACCTACGTGCCGGGGAACCGCGGCGCTTCATGGGCGGCGCGGCCATCGCGGAGTTCATCGCGGCCAGCATCGAGCGGTTCGACTTCTTCGAGTTCGCGCTGCTCAACGCGGTGGTCAACGTGACTCCGGGGGCATCGGAGGCCACCGGCCGGATGTACATCTGGGAGATCCGCCAGGATGCCGCCAGCGGGGCGGCGTCGAATGCGTACGGGGTCTACGACGACCGGTACCAGCGGGTGGACGGGCGGTGGGTGTTCGCGGCGCGCCGGTATTCGTCGCTGGCCCGCACCGGCCCCCTGCTGCAGTCCTTCCCGGTGCCACCGCGCCCGACGAGATGGTAGTGAAAACGGAGGAGCTCAGCGGAAGGCGACGCACCGGTGCGGCGGTTGACCTCACCAGCTGGGTGCTGTCAGTAGTTACTGGGACGGTTTTGTATGAGCATGAGAGCGTGACGGCGCGAGGATGGACATCAATGCGGCGTCTATCCGGTGGGTCCTGATCTTGGCGTGTGTTGCACGAGTGCTCGGTATAGCCACAGGATTGCTCGCAATCATCGGCGAGGAAAGGATGTACGCAGTGGTGCCGGTAGTTGGTTATGAGCTCTGAACCGGCGTCTGAGGAGACCGCCATTCTGATGATCTATGTTGGCGGCATTATGCTGCCGATATTGCCGCCGCTGGTGTTGAGGGTCGTCTGGCGACACAAGCGTCCTCTCGTTAGGACTCATCTCGACTCGGCCTTGTGTATGCAGGTGACCTGGTGCCTCCTGGCAGTGATACTGATGGGGGCGGATTTAGCGGATTCAACCTCGATATCCGGGCGACGGTCGATCGCGCTGTTTGCGTTGGTTCCTTTGTATGTCACGCTCGCAATTGTCAACTCCAGGCGGTTCATCGCTGGTCATCCTCCGATCGGATGGAGATGACGCTCATCAACCACATGGTCAGATGGATCGGTGGCGCGGTCCTCACGGCGCTCACGGTCGCCGGTGCAGCGGTCGTCTGCATTGGTACCAATCTATACGTCGACTCTATGGTGTCGAGCTGGAACGAACAAATGCACTGGAAGAGGAGTTATCCGCGATGGGCATAAGAGCGGCATGGGCTGTACTTCTCGGCGCATCAGTGATGGCGTTTGACGCTTTCGTCGACGGGCGTATTGTCCCTGCTGTGGCGGTACCACCATGAGCCGGCCCGCCACGTGGTCAGTGGAGCGCTCGGAGCCGCAGGCTTCGAACGGCCTCGAAGTCCTTCGAGTTGCGGGTCGCGAGGCTCAGTCGGTGTTCGAGGGCCGTGGCCGCAATCAGCGCGTCCGGCATCCGTAGCCCGTGCTCCCGTCGGACACGCCCAGCGCGTTCGGCGATGGCCCGATCGAGCGGTAGCTCCCGGAACGGCGCCAATAGACGGGTTGCGAGGTCAGTGCCGGCCGTACCGGCGAACAGTTCGGCGCGGGTGGTCACCGAGTAGTGGATCCGGTGTCGTCCCGGCTTGAGTTCGATCGCACCGCGAAGGTGATCGATGAAGAGGTCGGTGTCGACGAGGAGGTCAGGCACGCGCCCACTCGTCGCGGGACGGGGCACGGGCGTCGGGGTCGGCGCCGAATGTGGCCGCGAGCGCCTCCTTGGGGTCGAGTTCGTCCTGGAGGTAGACGTCGAGGGCCCGACGGACGACCTCGGCGAGCGTCACTCCCTCCGCACGGGCGATCTCGTCGATCCGAAGCCGCTGCTCGGCCGTCAGGTAAACCTGGGTTCTCGTGGCAGACATACAGCACGAACATACAGCATCGTGCCCGGAGTGTCGCTTGCGTGGGTCAGCCCACCGACACGTCGTCGAACTTCGACGGGGTGGGAGTTGAACCACGGTGGCCGGTACTGCGACCTTGCTGGCGCCGGTCGCGCAACCTCTCCCGTGAGTTATACTTGTCAGTATGACTCGTCGTGTCGGCGCCAAAGGGCAGGTCGTTATCCCCAAGGCGCTGAGAGACCAGCTTGGGATCGAGCCAGGCGACGAGGTGAACTTCTGGCTCCACGGTGACCACGTCGCTCTGCGCCCTGCTGAACATCGTCGACCACTCCGCGGGCGGTTCTCGGGCTCGGCGCTGACCCACGAGCTCGAGCGCGAACGCACCGCCGACCGAACCCGCGAACGCTCCCGTTGACTGTCGTCCTCGACTCGTGGGCGGTACTGCGCTTCCTCGAAGACGCCGGTCGTGCAGCGGATACCGTCGGTGACCTTCTCGATCAGGAGAAGCCGCTGATGTCGTGGATCAACCTCGGTGAAGTCCACTACGTGCTCCGGCGACTCCACGGTGAGGATGCCGCGACGGAGACTGTTCGGGATCTGCGTGATGTGGTCGACGCTCGACTCCCCGACGAGCCGTTCGTGATCAACGCCGCACGCATCAAGGCCGACCACCCGATGGCCTACGCCGGCGCGTTCGCGCGGCCCTCAGCGTCGCCTTCGACGCCACCCTCTGGACCGGCGACCCCGAACTCCTCATCGACGGATCGTCGTGGCGCTGGCGGGACCTCCGGTCCTGAGGGCGCGGCACGGTCGACGTTCACGTTCTTCGCGTTGGAGTAGGGGACTGAGGTCGCGGTAGGGGTTCGCGATACGAACGGGCGTCAGCGTCGTACGACAGTGATCGTGCACACGGGTCCCGGAGCGCGAGCCAGCCGGCGATCCGCCGTCACCAGCGGTATCTCGAGCGCCTCCGCGAGCGCGATGTAGGTCGCGTCGTACGCGCTCAGGTTCCCTCGCAGGTCCCACACCCGGTCGAGGAGACCAGAGATGCCGACGCGCTCGAGGCCGAGCCGCTGCCAGACGCGGATCGCTCGCTCGGCGTCAGGCGCGCCGAGGTCGCCCCGCAGCACCTGTGAGCGCAGCGCGTGAACGACCTCAGGGTCGGCCAAGTGTGGGCACACGACCGCCTCGGCTTGCAGCATCCTCCTCGCCTCACCGTCGTTCAGCAGCCCCAGCACCGCCGCCGACGCGTCGATCACGATCAACGAGACGAGCGCCCAGCCTCGACGTCGGCTACCACGTCACCGGCGTCGGCACGAAGATCCGGCAGTCCCGCCAGCAGGCGCTCGTTGTCAGCGCGTCGCGAGATGGCTGCGAGCTCGCGCGTCGCGAATGCCGAGACCGACAAGCCCTCCCTCGCCGCGAGGCGTTGCAGGCGCTCACCGACCTCGTCGGGCACGTTCCGCAGGTACAGCGTCCGCATGTTGCAGAATGCTAGCACGGAGGATGCACCCCGCAACACGACACCGGCACCGGCAGGCGCGCGTCCCCCGGATCGGGTCAGGTCACCGACACGTCGTCGAACTTCGACAGGGTGACGTTGGTGTCGCCGTTGTCGTGGTTCTTGAGTCGCAACGTGTAGGCGTGCCCGGCCACCACCGGCGCTGTCACTTGCCGCCAGGTGTTGTCGTTCACGCAGGTCGGCTTCAGCACGGAGCGGGTGGTGGCGGCCGTGGCGTCGAAGAGCACCATCTGCGCGTAACCGTTGAGGCTGGTGTCCCGGCACGCGCCCTTCCACCAGAGCGTCAGTGTGGTGGTCCCTGCGGGCGCCGTGAAGTTCTGGCGTAACAGCGAATCGGCGGTGACCCCATCCAGCCTGCCCACCCGGGCCAGGCGCGATCCCGAGTGGGGCCCGGCGGTGCTTACTGCCGCACTGCCGCTCACCACGGTCCACCCGGTGAGCGCGGTGCCGGCTTCGAACCCGCCGTTGACGATCGCCTGCGGGGGCGGTGCGGTGGTCCACACGTCGGTGATGGCGGTTCGATTGGCGGCATTGGCCAGCGGCGCGAGGCCGTACATGTCCTCGAGGGTCCGCAGCACCGTGTAGTGATCGATGGTCTCGCTGTAGTTGCCGGCCACCACGTTGGCCCCCACGAACACCGTGGCGATCTGGTTCACGTTGGTGAAGTCGTCCTCGTCGAAGGTGACGATGAGGAGGCTGTTGTGGGTCTTGGCCCACTGCGCATAGGCGTCGAGATTGGCCTGGGCCCACGAGTCGCCCACCGTGATGGAGCAGTCGTGCATGTCGTGGCACAGGTTGGGGATCACGTAACTGAGTGTCGGCAGGGTGGTGTAGTCGGTCGGGAAGCCCGTGTAGGGCTGATTGGCCGAGGCCGGCACGTTGGAGAAGTCGACCCACGGGTTGTGTTTGCGGGCGTAGCCGGCGCTGGTGCACACGGTGGATCCCACGGCCGGAAGGTCCTCGCTGTAGCCGGCGAAGGTGCGCCCCGCGCCCAGGAGTTGTGAGCCCAGGTTGGCGATGTTGCCGAGGTTCTGGGGGCAGGCGTCGTTGGTGATGCCCTGGGTGGACCCGGAGAACATGGCCAGGTAGTTGGGTTGACTCGGATGCGTGATGGCGAACGATTGGGTGAAGTTGGCGCCCTGGGTCGACAGCGAGGTCAGGTAGGGCGCTGCCGGGTTCCCGATGATCTTCGAGTAGCGCTCGTTCTCGAACACGGCGATCACCACGTGGTCGAACACCGGCACGTTCGACGCCGTCGCGGCGGCCGGCGTCGATTTGACCGGCGTGGCGGTGACCGGGTGTTGCCCGATGCTCGACACCGCCAGGGCGACCGCGCCGACGGCCACCACGGTGAGCCCACGGCGGACGCTGCGACGGTTCATCGAGGCAACGCTACCGCCGCGCGCGGGCGGGGCGACCGTCGCCGGTGCGCGCGTGTTGGTGGCTGCCTAAGGTGCCGGCGTGGACCTGGACCCCGATGCGCAGCGGATCCTGGGCTGCCTCATGGAGAAGGAGCGCACCGTTCCCGACGGCTACCCGCTTACCCTCAATGCCCTGGTCACCGCGTGCAACCAGACGACGAACCGGTGGCCTGTGCTGCGGATGGACTCCTCGGCGGTACAGCGCACATTGGATGCGCTCAAGAGCGGGGGTCTGGTGCGCTTCGTGCACCCCTCCCACGGCGAACGCACCACCAAGTTCCGCCAGGTGCTCGACGAGGTGCTGGGTCTCGACGGGGCGGAGTCGGCGCTGTTGTGCCTCCTGTTGCTGCGCGGCCCGCAGACCGCCGGTGAACTGCGGACGCGAGCGGAGCGGCTGCACCCCTTCGCCGGTGCCCACGATGTGGAGGCAACGCTGCACGCCCTCGCCGGTCGGGAATCGTCCCTGGCCGAGGAACTGTCGCGCCGCCCGGGCGAGCGGGAGACACGGTGGCGCCACCGCCTCGGGCCGGCACCCGACGGTGATCACGAGAACGCCCCGTCGGCCGGTGCCTTGGCCGCACCCGCGGTGGCCGACGCGGCAAGCGGTTCGGACCCGTCGCTGGTCGGTCGGGTCGCCCGTCTGGAGGGGCTGGTGGCCGACCTCTACGCCCGCTTGGGCGAAGATCCGCCTGAGGATCCGGCCACGGCCGCCACCCAGTTCGGCGGATCCACGGCTGACACTTGACGGCGGGAGTGGCGGCTGCCGACGAATGGTTCCCGACGAATAAGGTCGGGCCATGTACCAGTGGTCTGAAGAACAGCAGATGATCCGCGAGGCGGTCCGCCAGTTCGTGGAGTCCGAGATCGCCCCCCGGCGCGACGAACTCGAACACGGCGACCTGCCGCCCTATGACCTCTTGCGGAAGCTGTTCTCGACCTTCGGCATGGACGCCATGGCCCGGGAGCGGTTCAAGAGCCAGATGGAACGCGAGCGGCGGATCGCCGCGGGCGAGGAACAGCCGGCCCCCGGTGGTCGCCGCGGCGGCGATGCCAACTCGATCGCCATGACGATGCTTCCCATCATCGAGATCTGCCGCTACTGCCCCGGCATGGTCACCGCCCTGGGCGTGTCGATGGGGCTCACGTCCGCCGCCATCATGAGTCGGGGCACCATCGCCCAGAAGGAGCGGTGGGCGCTCGACCTGCAGACGCTCGACAAGATCGGCGCCTGGGCCATCACCGAGCCCAACTCGGGTTCCGACGCGTTCGGGTCCATGAAGTCGACGGCGCGCCGAGACGGCGACGAGTACCTGCTGAACGGTTCGAAGACGTTCATCACCAACGGCCCGCACGCCGACACCATCGTGTTCATCTGCAAGCTGGATGAAGGCAACCCACCCGAGGACCGCAAGATCCTCTCCTTCGTGCTCGACCGGGGCATGCCCGGCCTCGAGCAGTCCAAGCCGCTGCGCAAGATGGGCATGCACTCCTCGCCGACGGGGGAGTTGTTTCTCACCGATGTGCGCGTCAGGCGCGACCGCCTCATCGGCGAGACCGAGGACGTGCCCGCCGGCGGGCGCGAGGGGGCCAAGGACACCTTCTCCATCGAACGCTCCGGCGTGGCCGCCATGTCGTTGGGGATCATCGAGAAGTGCCTGGAACTGTGTGTGCAGTACTCCAAGGACCGCGTCCAGTTCGGCCAGCCCATCGGCAACTTCCAGCTCATCCAAGACAAGCTCGCCCGCATGGAGGTGGCCCGTCTCAACGTGCAGAACCTGGTGTTCCGCTACATCGAGATGTCGGCCGCCGGGGTGAGCCTCAGCCTGGCCGAGGCCTCGGCCATGAAGCTCTACTCGGCCCGCGCCGCGGTGGAGGTGGCCATGGAGGCCGTGCAACTCTTCGGCGGCAACGGCTACATGTCCGAGTACCACGTCGAGCAGCTGGCCCGGGACTCCAAGGTCCTGCAGATCTACGCCGGCACCGACGAGATCCAGATCACCCACATCGCCAAGGACCTGCTCAGACGGTAGATCTGGGACGCATCAACACCAGACGACACGGCCCGATCGGCCTTCATGACTACAGAATAACTACAGGGTGCGCTACGGTACGCACCCGTGGCCAGTATCACCAAAGCGCCGACGAAGACCCGTCCAGACCGCTGGGTTGCCCGTGTGTTCCTCGGCCGCGACGACAAGGGCCGGCCGGTTCAGCGCACCAAGGTCCTCTACGGATCGAAACGCGCCGTCGAGCGCGAAGCGGCTGATCTCGAGCGCCAGCTGCGAGGACCCGCGGGTGGCAGGGCCGTCGCATCGCAGGCAGTGCGGGCGACCGTTGCCGACCTCCTTCGTGAGTGGTGCGACTGGAATACCGACCTTGGCCGGTGGAACGCGTTGACCCAACGTGACCAGCGCAGCCGAGCGAGGCTGCTCACTCGCGAGCTCGGTGCGATCAAGTTGCGCGCCCTCGACCGCAGGACAGTCGAGGATGTCGTACGGCGATGGCGGAGGGAGGGCCTCTCCGACAGCGCGGTGCGGTCTCGAGTTGCGGCCTTGCGTGCCGCCTGCGGGTGGGGTGTGGAGGAGGGTTGGCTGCCGACGATGCCGTTCAGCGCCGCCCGGGCCGGCGCGACGAAGGTCCCTCGGCGCAGCAAGGTGCCGGAGATGGATGAGATCCGCCGGGTCATCGACACCGCTCGCGGCGCCGCCGATCTGCGGGCCGCCGTCGGGGTGCGCCTGGTCGTCGTCACCGGCATGCGCGCCGCTGAGGTCGCCGGTTTGCGCTGGGACGGCGTGGACGTTGAGTCCGGGCGGATCCACATCGCCGGGCAAGCGAGTCAGCACCGGCGCGGCTACCGAGTGGGTACCAAGTACCGGGGTCTGGAAGGCCGCACCGTCACCGTCGATGCTGCAACGATCGCTGCTCTCGTCGAGTACCGCGCCTCCCTGCACTGCCCGACGGAGTGGGTACTGGGAGCCGACGGCGACCCGCTACCGCCCGATGCTCGATGGCTGACGGCTCGCTGGAGGCGTTACGCCGAGGCGGCAGGAGTGCCCGCTGGACGTAAGGACGGCTACGTCCTGCACGACCTTCGTCACGCCGCCGCCAGCCACGCCCTCGACGCGGGCGTGCCGGTCACCGCCGTCGCGGAGCGCCTCGGCCAGTCGCCGGCCGTCACCCTCGCCGTCTACGCCCAGGCAATCCGCGGCGCCGAGCAAGCTGCCGGCGACGCCCTCGCGAAGCGTCTGGACACCCTTTGACGGCACTCGAGTGCCGGGCGAGTGTGCCCACTCGCTCCGACTAACGGGCCGCTACTTCTTCGTCGCGCCTTTGCGAACGCGAGTCGCCCTCGGGCCGGTGCCGGTCCGTGTCAGTTCGTCCGCCGTGCCGGCTTGTGTTGTCTCGTCCAAACGGCGCAGGGTGTCGGCGAGTCGTTCGAGGAGGTCGCTGGCGTTGGTGATGTCG
>JANMIX010000675.1:0-1839 GCA_031376015.1 Acidimicrobiia bacterium
TTACACCGGCGCCGCCATCCGGATGCGGGTGCCGGAACTGGCCCTGCTGCGCAAGCGCATCCTGCGCCGTTAGGGCCTGGCGGCCGCACGCCGCTACTCGGGCAGCACGACCAGGTCGTCGGCGTGGACGGCCTCGGGCGAAAGACCCTCGGGCAGTGCATCGCTTCGCCGTCCCGCCACCGACACGAGCTCATCGGAGGTCATCGCCACCAGACCCTTGGCGAAGGGACGACCGTCGGGACCCACCAACTCCACCGCTTCGCCGGCGTCGAAGCGTCCCCGCACCTCGACCACGCCCGCCGGCAACAACGAACGTCCCCCACCGCACAGCACCCGCTGGGCGCCGGCATCGACCACGACCACGCCGCGGGCGGGAACGGCGAAGGCAATCCAGAGCTTGCGAGCGGGGAGTCGCCGGTCATGGGGCCGCACCACCGTCCCCACACCCGCCTCACCGGCGGCGGCGGCGGCCAGGACGCCAGGCCGGTCGGCCTTGGCGATCACGACACGCACCCCGGACCACGCCGCCATCTTGGCGGCCGCGATCTTCGACGCCATGCCACCGCTGCCCCGAGCGGTGCCGGCGCCTCCGGCGAGCGCCTCGAAGGTGTGATCGACCTGCACGATCTCCTCGATCAACGATGCGTTGGCGTCCAGGCGCGGATCGGCCGTGAGCACACCGGGCGCATCCGTGAGTAGGACCAGCAGCTCCGCATCCACCAGGTGAGCGACGAGCGCGGCGAGGCGGTCGTTGTCGCCGAAGCGGATTTCATCGTCGGCGATGGCGTCGTTCTCGTTGATCACCGGCACGACGCCTAACTCGAGGAGCCGGCGCACCGTGGCGCGGGCGTGCAGGTACTGCTGTCGGATCCCGAAGTCGAGCGGGGCCAGCAACACCTGGCCCGACACGATGCCGAGGCCACCGAAGACCTCGTCGTAGACGCGCATGAGCCGGCTCTGGCCCACAGCGGAAACCGCTTGCAGCGTCTGGGCGTCGCGAGGTCGGTTCGCGCCGCCCAGGCCGAGTGCGGGCAGACCGGCGGCAATGGCGCCCGAGGTGACGGCCACCACCTGATGACCTTCCTGCCGCAACCCGGCGATCTCCGCGCACAACTTCTCGATGGCTCGACGGTCGATCTCGCCTCCGTGATCGGTCAGCGACGAGCTGCCGATCTTTGCCACCAGGATCACTTGGGGGGGCCCTTGCGCTTATCGCGGCGGGAGGGCACGAACTCCTGGACCTGATCGTCGGGGTCGTAGTCGAACTCGAATCCGCCGATCCGCACCACGTCGCCGGTTCGGGCGCCGGCCTTGGCCAGCGCCTTGTCCACCCCCAACGACTTCAGCCGGCTCTGCGCGTAGGCCATCGCCTCCGGGTTGGTGAGATCCGACAGGGCCACGGCGCGTTCCACCGGCCGGCCGGTGATGAGCCAGGCGCTCTGGTCCTCGTGGGTGACCCTCTCCAGGTCGAAACCGTCGACCAGAGGGCGGTGCACGACGAAGCCCTCCACCTCGGGCTCCTCGGCCCGAGCGGCGCGCACGAGGTCGGCGAGCTTGCCCGACAGCTCCACGACACCCTGGCGCTGTACGGCACTGAAGCTCAATTCGATGCCCGCCGGCACGGGGCCATCGAGCAGGTCGGCGCGGGATCCGGCCACCAGTCGCGGACGCTGAACCAGCGTCGGCTCGTAGCGTTCGAGTTCCTCGAGGAGCACCCGTTCCTGTTCTCGGGGTTCGGGGAGTCCGGCCGATGCCCACCCCAGATCCACCAACAGGCACAGCACCCGGGCCCGCTCCACATGACGCAGGAACTGGTGTCCGAGCCCACGGCCTTCGGAG
>JANMIX010000697.1:0-5115 GCA_031376015.1 Acidimicrobiia bacterium
AGGCCGCCAGGATCGAGGTGGCGAAGGCGGGCTTGGCGCACAACAGGTGGCCGTCGTCGACCCGATGGATGGCCGCGTCGGGGATGGCCATCGCCAACTGGAGTTGGGACACCGCCGGCACCGCCCGGTCCTTCGTGGTCACCACCACCACCGTGGGGACGTTCACGCCGCCGATCCAGCGGCGTGAGGAGAAACTGCTCATGGCGATGCCGGCCTCGAGAATCATGCGGCCGCTGTGCCGGCGCATCTCCGCGGTGACCCAGGCGCGCAGGTTGGCGGGACGCCCCGGGGTGGAGGCCGGCAGCTGGGGCATGAGCTGACGAAGCGGTCGCAGGGGGATCTTGCGGGCCACCTGGCTGGCGCGGGTGGTCGTGGCCAGCACCGTCATCATCGAGCCGAAGATGAAGGCCTCCCGCGCCCCCGGCATCAAGAAGGCGGCGGTGGCGCACAGCACCAGGCCCTCCACCTTGTCTGGGTGGCGGTGCCAGAGCATCTGGGCCACCGGGCCGCCCAGGCTGTAGCCCACGACGATCACCGGGCCGGCCTCGAGGGTGTCCAACAGGGCAGCGATGTCATCGGCGCAGTCGCTAATCCGGAAACGCCGTGAGGTCCGGATGCCGCGGCCGTGCCCACGTAGGTCGGGCGCGATCACTCGGTAGTGCTCGCCCAACTGGTCGAAGACCCGGAACCAGTTGATGCCACCGGAGGCCATCCACCCATGGATCAGGACCACGGTCGGCGCTCCCGGCGGCCCCTCAACCTCCCGGTAGAAGGTCGTGCCCCTCCCCCGCAACACGACTCGACGGCCCATGGGAAGCGGCGGCCCGGCGACAACCGGGGCCTCGGCAGCGGCGATAGACATCACCGAGAGCGTACCTGCCCTCATTGCCCGCGGCTGACATCGGTGTCAGGTCCTTGCCCTTGCGTTCCTGAGAATGAAACACTGTTCCGGTCCAGACGAGGAGTGGGTGATGACGGAACCGACCGGGCAGGAAGTGCGCACCATCCACGAGATGGTGGCCGAGAACCCCGATGTGGACGTGCGCGAGACGTGGACCACGTTCTGGGAGGTCCTGACCCGCATCAAGGACCGTCTCACCGCCGAGTTCCCCGTGGATCGCCACCCCTCCAGTGCCGGTCTGGAGAACTACACCGCAGGCGACTTCGAGGGCTCGCTCAACACCTACACCGGGCCGAAGTTGGAATGGCTCGTGCATTCCTGGCTCGGTAACCGGCAGGCCTCGATCCTCGACATGAACATCAACGTGTGGCTGGGCCAGCACGTGGATGCCCCCCATCTGGTGATCGTCTTCGGCACGGTGCCCCACGCCTACCACTACTCCGACTTCATCGCCCGGCGCGACCTAACCCTCGACTACGAGTACGTCGAGCGCTACTACGAGCCCGAGAACGAGCACTACCTGCGCTTCCGGGGCGACGAGCGCTTCACCTGGGCCGTGAGTCACGGCACCTACATGCGAGCGATCATCTCGCCCGTCGGGCACAGCTATACCGCCGACCGAACCCCGGAGAACGTGGAGGCCATCTGCACCTATGCCACCGAGCGTTTCGAGCGGTGGTTGGAGATGGTGCGCTCCGCTCCCGAGGTGCCCGAGGCCGAGCGGGCCGAGTTGCGGGCCCGGGACCACCGCCTGCGCCGCCAGATCTACTCGCGGGATCCGATGAACAAACTGGCCGAGAACTTCATGGGTGCCGAGATGGTGGCGAACCTCGTACCCCGCCGCTACGGCGCCGCCCAGATGGAGGCGCAGCCGTGAGGGTGCTGGTGATCGGTGCGGGCCTGGTCGGCCAGGAACTGGCGCGGCGCCTGCGCGCCGGCGGCGTGGTGGTGGTCGGCACCACCACCACCCCCGACAAGGTTCCGGCCCTGGCCGAGGTGTGCGATGAGGTGAAGGTAGTGCGAGGCAGCGACACCGAGGCGGTCACCGCTGCCGCGGCTGGATGTGACGCCGTGGTGGTGTGCGCCGGGCCCAACGCCCAGCGGGCCATGTCGGCCGAGGAGCGGGCCGCCACGTACCACGATGTGCTGGTGGCCACGGCCGAATCGGTGGTTACCGCGGTGAAGGCGGCCGGTGTCGCCGGGCCCGTGGTGGCGCTGTCGTCGCTGTCGGTCTACGGCGATGCGGCCGACGGGTTGAGCGAGATCGACGAGAGCGCACCGGTCACCGACTCCCCCGATGCCAGTCCCCGCAGCTTCCTGGCCATGGAGCGGTGCTACCTCGAGGGTCTCCCCGCCCAGGCGTGCGTGTTCCGCTGCTCGGACATCTACGGCGCGTCGGACCCCCCGCTGGAGGCCAAGGTGAAGATGGCGCACGAGTACCTGAAGGGGTCGGTGCCCTTCTCGGGGGATGCGCTCTTCTACCGGGTCCATGTGCTCGACGTGGTGGCGGCGATCGAACACGCTCTGGAGAACCGTCTGGCCGGGGTCTACCACCTCACCCATGCCGAGGTGCCGGGTTCCAACCGGGCCTGTTTCGACGCCATCGGCACCCGGCTGGGGCTGGGACCGCTGGAGTTCCGCAACGAGTTGGTGGCGCCTTCGGTGCCAGTCTCCACCGCCAAGTTGGCGGCGACCGGTTTCGTGTTGCAGCACACCGCCGTCGAGCGCGCCTGAGGGTTCAGCCGCCCTTGGCCGGCACCGTTTCGGGGATGAGCGCCACGAGATCGCGCAGCGCCTCGGCCATGCCGTCGGTGATCTCATGGGGGTCCTTGATGTGCTCGCGACAGGCGATCACGCCGACGTTGAGATCGTCGCAGTAACTCCAGACGGTCACGTTCATCCCGATCCCCTCGAGGATCGGACCGACCGACCAGATCCCCTCCATCCGGCCACCGGCCACGTAGAGCGGTTCGCGGGGGCCGGGCACGTTGGAGACCACGAGGTTGATGGGCGGCGGGTGATGGTCGGCCAGCCGGAGTCGCCCATAGGTCCGCATCGCCCACGAGTACGGCCGGGGCGGGGTGTACTCGATCCAGTCGGCCATCATGTCGATCCCCAGCAGGTTGTGCACCACCTTGGCGGCCTTGGTCACGTCGTGGATCCGGGCCAGGCGTTCGACCGGATCGGCGACGTCGGTGCGCAGCGCGGTGAACATGTTGGAGACCCGGTTGCCCAGGAGGCGGATCTCGCCGGGATCGTCGGTCGAGACCGGCACGCCGGCCACGAGGCCCTTGTCCGGGAGTGCATCGCGCGCCAGCAGCCATTGACGGAGCGAGCCGGCCACGATGCCGAGGACCACGTCGTTCACCGTCACCCCGAACGCCGCCTTCACCTTCTTGAGATCGGCCAGCGGCAACGTGGTGGTGGCGAAGGACCGGTGGGGGGTGAGAGCCAGGTTGAACGGGGTGCGGGGCGCGTCACGGATCGGGCGCGGCGTTGCTACCGGCGCACTGCGCTTGTGCCGGCGCAACTCGCCGAGCTTGCCGGAGGTGCGCCTCACGAGTTGCGGGAGGCGGAACAGCCCTTTGAACAGATCCAGCAGGGCCCCCAGTAACAGGCTGGACCGCGTGGGCATGGTGTCGGGGACCCAGGGCTCCGGCGGGGGTGGCGGCGCGATCTCCTCGGGCGTCAACGCCATGACGTTGGCCAGCAAGGCGGCCGCCGCCACCCCGTCGGCCAAGGCATGGTGGATCTTGGCCAGGAAACCGATGCGGCCGCCTTCGAGCCCCTCCAGTACCCAGATCTCCCACAGGGGCCGCGACCGGTCCAGTGGCCAGGAGGCGATCTCGGCGATGACGTCGTCCATCTCCCGGGTGCCGCCCGGCGGGGGGATCCCCACGCGCCGTACGTGGTAGTCGAGGTCGAAGTCGGGATCCTCGATCCACACGGGATGGGTGATTCGCCCCGGTACCTCCACCACCTTGCGCCGGAACGGCGGCAACAGGTGCAGGCGGTCCTGCAGCTCCTGGCGCACTCGTTCGAACGCATAACCCCCTGGCACGGTCGACACATCGAGCACGCTGAACTTGAGGGTGTGCATGTGCAACGTCGGCGTCTCGTTGTAGAGAAAGCTGGCGTCCAGACCGGTAAGTCGCTCCATGTGTTCCCTCCGGGGCGACAAGGTAGGGCATCGGAGAGGCTCCTCGTCGGGCATCGACCGCCGTTCGCGGCCACAATGGGCGCCGTACCCGAGGAGGCCCCTTTCAAGATGAAGCCGTTGAGTGGAATGGACGCGTCGTTCCTCTACATGGAGACGCCGTCGCAGCACAGCCATGTGGTGGGCACGATTCTTCTGGATCCGACCGTGAGCGATCGGTTCTCCTACGAGCGGGTGGTGGCGGTGATGCAGTCGAGGCTGCACCTGCTCGAGCCCTTCCGCCGCCGTCTGGTCTGGGTACCGCTGAACCTGGGCCATCCCGTGTGGATCGAGGATCCCGACTTCGACCTCGAGTCCCACATCCACCGGGTCACCGTGCGGGCTCCCGGCACGCTGCACGAGTTGGCCGAGTTCGTGGGTGAAGTGGCGGGTCGCCCGCTCGACCGCACCCGGCCCCTGTGGGAGATGTACATCGTGGAGGGCCTGGAAAGCGGACTGGTCGGGTTCGTGTCGAAGATGCACCACTCCGCCATCGACGGCGCCACCGGCGCCGACCTCATGGCCCACCTGTTCGATCTGACGCCCGACGCGCCGGATCCCGATCCCAATCCCCCGACCTGGGAGATGGAGGAGGTGCCCAGCGACGCCGAGTTGCTCGTGGGCGCCCTGCAGAACCTGGCCCGGCGTCCCCGGGCCATGGTCAAGGTGTTGGGCAACACGGCCAAGGCGGCGGTCGACATCGTCCAGAGCCGGCGGCAGGCCGCCGCCGAGAACCGGCCCACGCCGGCCATGCCCTTCACCGCCCCCAAGGTCCGCTGGAGCAACGCCATCACCCCGCATCGCTCGGTAGCGTTCGGTAAGGCGAACCTCGAGGACATGCGGCTCATCAAGTCGACGTTCGGCACCACCGTGAACGACGTCGTGCTGGCGGCCTGCACGCAGACACTTCGCCA
The DNA here is from genome assembly GCA_031376015.1 of Acidimicrobiia bacterium. Taxonomy (GTDB): domain Bacteria; phylum Actinomycetota; class Acidimicrobiia; order Acidimicrobiales; family JACDCH01; genus JANMIX01. The sequence goes on from JANMIX010000697.1 coordinate 5,012, forward strand.
GTACCTGTTGGCCCATGACGACCTGCCCGACACCCCGCTGGGAATCGCAAGGAGCCGTGGGATGCAGCATCGGCGTTGGCCAACGCTGCGCTCATCCTGCTCAC
>JANMIX010000698.1:0-1821 GCA_031376015.1 Acidimicrobiia bacterium
GCCTGGTAGCGCTCGACCTCCTCGGGTTCGTCGCCCGGCGGGAACATGGCGCCGATCGAGGGGTCCATGGAGCCGATGTACTCGCCCTCGTCGAGGTAGGTGTAGCCGGTGACGACGATCGCCACGTCGGCCGCTGCCGCCGTGGCGGCGGCACGCGTGGTGTCGAGGCCGTCGTCGTGCACGAGATCGGGGACCACGGCGCGCAGTCCGTCGACGACGGTGTGGCACTGCAGGTCCCATACGTCGCTGGAGCCGCCGTCGCCGAGATTGACGGTGTCGGCGAGCCGTCCCAGCACTGCCAGGCGCAGACCCTCGACCCGCAGAGGGAGCACCGGCTCACCGTCGACGTGCTCGTTGCGTAGGAGCACGATCGAGCGGCTCGCCACCTCGCGGGCGAGCGCCCGGTGGTCGGCGGAGCCGACGACGGCCATCGACGGTGCGGGCTCCGACAGGACGTCGTCGAATCGCAGCAGCGTGGCGATGATGCGGGCGGCGGCGGTGTCCACGTCCTCCCACGCGGCCTCGCCCCGCTCGAGCGCGGCGGTGAGGTGTTGGGCGCGCACCATGCGGTAGGGCATCTCGATGTCGAGCCCCGCGGCGAGCGACGGTCCGGCGTCACGCAACCCCGCGATCCAGTCGCTGATGACGAAGCCCTCGAATCCCCACTCGTCGCGCAGGATCGCCGTGAGCAGTTCGTGGTTCTGTCCGCACCACTCCCCGTTCACCGAGTTGTAGGCCGACATCACCGACGCGGCGCCGGCCTCGAGGATGCGCCGGAAGTGAGGGAGGTACGTCTCGTGCAACGCCACCTCGTCGACCTCGATGTCGACCGAGAAGCGGGCGTTCTCCATCGAGTTGCAGGCGAAGTGCTTCACGCAGGCCAATACGTGGCGCTGGAGGCCACGCGTGAACGCGGCGCCCAGTTCACCGACGTGGTGGGGATCCTCGCCGTAGGTCTCCTGGGCGCGTCCCCAGGCGGGGTGGCGTAGGAGGTTGACACACACCGCACCGGTGAGGGTGGCTCCCTGCGCTCGCAACTCGCGGCCGATCGCCTCACCGACTCGTTCTTCCAGTGCGGGATCCCACGTGGCGCCTCGGGCCATCGACACGGGGAAACAGGTGCTGTTGCCGATCACCGCCCCGCGAGGCCCGTCGGCGAACGCGATGCCGGGTAGGCCGACACGCTCGACCTCGGCGGCGCGGAACGGAGCACGGTGGTAGCCGTCCTGCCCGGCCAGGAAGGAGATCCCTGCCCATGTCGGCGCGTCGCCGTCGAGGCACCACAGGCGCTCCTCCACGGTCAACGCCGCCACCAGCGCCCGGGCGGCGACGTCCGCGGTCGTGCCCGCGGCCACCGCGGCGCGGGCGTCGTCGAAGCTGGCAATGGTCACGGGGCGCTCCTCTCGGGTCGAGGGTTCCGCTATGGCTGGCCGCCTTCGTTGGCGGGCGCCGCCGGTGCCGTGGGCTCGCCGGCGAATGCAGCAGCAAGGGCTGCCAGTTGGGCAGCGACGAACGACTTGGAGACGCTGGCGCGGGGACGCACGGCGTCGAAGCCGTGAAAGGCACCGTCGACAATCATCAACTCGGTCGATACACCGGCGTCGCGTAGTCGGGCGGCGTAGGCCAGGTCCTCGTCGTGGAAGAGGTCGAGGGTGCCGACCCCGATCCACGCCGGTGGGAGACCGGTCAGGTCGTCGGCACGCGCCGGGGCGGCCAGCGGGGACACACCCGGTGCACCGGGCGCCTGGCCGGTAAAGGACGTCCAGCCGAAGCGGTGGGCCCGGTAGTCCCACAACCGGAGCTGCCGCGCGTCGATGTCGG
>JANMIX010000700.1:0-12534 GCA_031376015.1 Acidimicrobiia bacterium
AGCTGAAGGGGATTCTGCGAGGCTGTGCCTACCGGCTCGATGTGGCTGCACAACCGATGGCGGTGCCCGACCACGCCACGGTGACCGTGTCGCTCACGGATGGTGAACTGATCTCGTCAGAATTCGATCTCACGCACGGCGTGTCAGTTGATGGCGACTGTGCGGGCTGATTTGCCGTTCGTTGCCTTCATTTCCGATTTGTGCTTGCGGTGAGTGGTCGCCACGGCCTAGTTTGCCCAGGTTTCAGAAGTTCGGACGCGACTCGGGGAGGACTCCGAACGGCTCAGGGCGGAACACAGCGTGTGGTTGCAATTCGCGACTCGCGTCACTGGCGGACGGGATGGTTGAGCATGAAGAAGTTCCTTGGAGCAGTTGCCTTCACTGCAGCGCTCGTAGTGGCACCGGCAATGCCCGCCTTTGCTGGCTGTTATCCGCCGCCGGTCAAGTACGGGGCGGTGAGCGACCGCACGCTCGAGCGCGGTCAGAAGTTCTGGTTCAAAGCCGGCTACTGCACCCCGGGCTCCCGCATCGAATTCCACTTCGACCACGATCTGATCGGAGTCTCCACGGTGGGCCCCGAGGGCAAGGGGTACATCGAGTCCCGGGTCAAGCAGACCACCGCCTATGGCGATCACCGGCTGGTGGCCACCTGCAAGTCGGGCACGTGCCGCACCGAGGTCGTCGTGAGGATACGGGTGCTGGAGCACGGTGGTGGCCCCAACAACACGCCCAGGCCTGCCGGTGCCTCCGGTGCCGATGTCGCGGTGCTGGGCTCGACGGCCGATGCCAGCGGGTCGCCTGCCGCCGGTAGCAACGGCTCGGTGGCCGGCACGTCGGCCATCCCCGGCTCGGTCTCGAGTTCGGCACTGGCCCGGACGGGTTCGGATCAGGGCCTCCTGGTCCGCTCGGCGGCACTCGCCCTCGGCCTCGGTGGCCTGTTGGTGATGCTCGCCCGCAAGCGGCGGATGCGGTTCACCTTCAAAGCCTGACGCAACATCGAAGCGGTTCCAGAAAGCGCCCGGTGCGATCTCGCACCGGGCGCCTTCGCGTTCAGCCGATGGTGCGCCTCAGGTGGCGCTGAGCGGACGGTCGAAGCCGGAGAGGCCCGCCAGCCGCTCGACCACCGCCGTCGAGTGCAGGTCGGGGTCGCACACCGTCGCGGGGTCGAGAGGGGGCACCGGCACCTGGCTGATGAGCGGATGCGAGGGGCGATCGTCCACCTCGCCGGTACCCAGCAACTCCTCGTGCAGTTTCTCGCCGGGACGAAGGCCGGTGTACTCGATGCGCACCGCCTCACCGGTTGCCTCGATGAGGCGTTTGGCCACATCGGCGATGGCGACCGGTTCACCCATGTCGAGCACCAGCACCTCGCCGTCTCGCCCGATCGCGCCGGCCTGGATCACCAGTTGCACGGCCTCCTCGACCGTCATGAAGAACCTGGTCACCTCGGCATGGGTCACGGTGACCGGGCCACCGGCGGCGATCTGGGCCCGAAACGCGGTGAGCACCGAGCCCCGACTGCCGAGCACGTTGCCGAATCGCACCGATAGGTACGTGCCCTCGGCCTCTTGGGCGGCGGCCGCCGTGAGGCGTTCAGCCACCCGCTTCGTGTAGCCCAACATGCTGGTGGGGTTGGCGGCCTTGTCGGTGGAGATGTTCACGAACTTGTCCACGCCGGTGGCCCGCGAGGCGTCGAGCACGTTCTGGGTGCCGATCACGTTGGTCTTCACCGCCTCGCCGGGATGTTGCTCCAGCAGCGTGAGGTGTTTGAGGGCGGCAGCGTGGAACACCACCTCCGGGCGGTGTTGCGCCCACACCTCCCGCAGCCGCTCGGCATCGCGGATATCGGCAACCACCAGGTTCGGATCGTCCAAGAGGGCGCGCCCGTGCAGCGACAGCTGCACCGCGTGCAACGCCGACTCGTCGCGGTCGAGCATCACCATTTCGCGGGGTCCGAACGCCTGCACTTGGCGGCACAGCTCCGAGCCGATCGAACCCCCCGCGCCGGTGACCAGCACCCGGCGGTTCGCCAGATAGCCGGCGATCGAGGCCACGTCGGTGTCGATCTGGTGGCGACCCAGGAGGTCGATCTCGGTGATGGGACGCACGTCGGAGAGCCCGGGGGCCCGGCCCAGCAGCTCGGTGACGGGTGGGAGCACCCGGATGGCCACGCCGACCGCGCTGGCCTCGGCGGCCAGGAATCGCAGCAGCTCGGGTCCCGCGCTGGGAATGGCGACGATGAGTGTCGAGGCGCCCGTGCGCTCCAGGATGTGACGCACGCTGGTGCGGTTCCCCAGCACCGGCACACCGTGGATGCGCAGGTCGGCCTTCACCGGGTCGTCGTCGAGCAGAGCCACCGGCAGGTAGGGCGAGTGCGGGTCCCGCAGCATGGTCCGGACCAATTGGTCGCCGCCTTCACCCGCTCCGAAGATGACCACCGGCTGGGCCACGCGGGCGTCGGGCCTCGAGCGCTGGTGTTGGGCTACCCGCCAGGCGATACGGGGGATCATCTGCAGGGTCAACGCCAGCATCCCGGCGATGGCCGGCACCGTGGCGGGGACCGAACGGTCGAACACCGTGAGGTTCAACGCCACCATGCCGGCGGTGGCGAGGGTGGTACCCAGGAGCGCATCGATGGCGTCGTCGAAGCTTCCGTAGCGGTGACGTCCACGCTCGAGGGCCAAGCCGACCGAGGCGCACAACTGCACCTCGACCGCGAGCGCGCCCAACACCACGCTGTCGGTGATCGGAGGCGTCTCGTTGATGTCGAGGTAGCGGACCGCTGCGGCCAGCGGGAGCGCCGCCAGCCACACGACCGCGTCAGCAAGCAGCTTGGCGCTTGTGCGGTACTGGCCTGGCAGACGTCGCAGGCCAGATTTTCCTCGGACAGGTGCCTTCAAAACGAATCCCTCTCGCAATCCCCGCGACCCTCGTTGTAGCACCCTGGCGTGACGCGCCACTGGGAGCGTCGAGCGTCGTGGCCTTCAATTTCACGTCCCTTGGACTCAAGTGTCCAGATCAGAAGTCGACATCTTCGCTGGAGAAACCCTTGCGTCGCGCAACGGTTCCGGAGATGAAGGATCGTCATGGCTACCGCATCGCAACGGGCACGGATCGTGCCCCGACCGCTCGCCCTGGCCGTCGTCGTCGCTCTGACGGCGCTCGCCGGCCTGGGTGGGACCGCGCATGCCAGCAGCTATCCCCCGAGGGCCGGCTACGGGGCCATCGACGACGCGACCCTCACGGTCGGGCAGTCCTTCAGGGTCTCCGCGGGCTACTGCGATGCCGGCTCCACCGTCGATTTCCGCTTCGAATCCACCGCACTCGGCTTCGCCACCGCCGGATCCGATGGCGTTGCCAGCCTGACCTCGTCGGTGCCCTCCAGCGTCACCGACGGTTCGCACACGATCGTGGCGCTCTGTCCCTTGTCGGGTCAGACCCTCACCGTGAACGTCGCGCTCCGCGTGTACACCCAGCCCGTCATCTCCGGTGACCGCACCACGGCCCCCGACGGCACCATGACCGTGTCGGCCTGCTGTTTCGATCCTGGAAGCGTGGTGCACTTCGAACTTCATTCCACACCGATCAGCTTGGGTGATGCCATCGCCGGCGCCGACGGCGTGGCTCGCCTCACCGTGCGAATCCCCGCGGGTGTTCCCCTGGGGCCCCACACGATCTACGGCACCGGCACCTTGGACGGGGTGGCCGTGACGGCCACGAGCCCGGTTCAGGTGACCGCCACCGCCACCGTCTCTCCTGCCTTGGCCCGCACCGGTTCGAACAGCATCGACCTGACCCGCATCGGTTTGGCCCTCTTCACCTTTGGGGTGCTCTGCATCGGGCTCGAGCGCCGCCGCCGCATGGGCGTGGTGCGGCACCTCCGGGGCACCGAGGCGGCCAGCCTCGCCGTCGGCCAGGAACGCTGAACCGACCTCGAGGATCCGCCGTCGTCGCAGCGTCCGGTCATTGTGTCGGTCTGAGTCGCTCGAGCCGCACACGTAGCCGCTCGGGGCGCGTACCGGGCGAAGGGTGCGCCCCAAGCGCCACCACGCGCCTACGATCTGGCCACGGTGGCAAAGATCCTGGTGGTCGATGACGACGCAGACATGTGTCTGCTGACGAAGCTGAACCTGGAAGGCGACGGCCATCAGGTCGAGACCGCGGCAACGGGCGCGGGCGCGTTGGAGTCGGCGCTCGCCCTCGAGCCGGACCTGATCGTGCTCGATGTGATGATGCCGGATCTGGACGGTTTCGCGGTGCTGCGGAAGCTCAAGGAACGCAGCGGTGCCCTGGTGGGGGTTCCCGTGCTCATGCTGACGGCCCTCGGCGATCCGCTCGAACGCGCCCGTGGGGGCATCGAGGGTGCGGTGCAATACCTCACAAAACCGGTCGATCTCGATCATCTGCGAACGGTCGTCACCGAGACTCTGGCCGCGGACGAGCAGGAGCTGCGGCGCAAGGCGCAGCAGTCCGCCCTCGAGCTCGTGGCCCGCATCGAGTCCAACTCCTCGGTCGAGGCCGGCCCTCGGGGCCCTCGTGTGAGCATGGCCGGCCTCGAGCACGGCCGCAGCCTGGCTGTCTCGTCGGCACCTCCGGGTCTGGAGGTCTCGGCCGAAACGCTGGCGGAGCTGACCGACAAACAACGCGCCCTGCTGGACACCATCGCCAAGACCCCCACCATCATGGAGGCAGCGGTTCGGCTCGACATGAGCCGGTCCAACATCTATGCGAGCCTGCGCCGGATCGCCCGCCGCGTCGGTGCCCCGTCGGTCACCGAGCTGCTCGATGCCGTGCGGGGCGGGCTACTCGACGAACCCCGCTGACGCGGTGGAGCTGACCTGGCGCGCCGCGCTGGGCGAGCGGGCGCGGTTCCCGCCGCCGGGGACCCCGGTGACCTGCGCAGTGTCGGGTGGCGCGGACTCGCTGGCCTTGCTGGTGCTGGCCACCGACGCCGGGTGTGCGGTGACCGCGGTGCACGTCGATCACCGACTCCGGGCAGGCTCCGCGGAGGAGGCCGGCGTGGTGGCGGCCGTCGCTGCCACCTTCGGCGCCGGATTTCGAGCCGAGACGGTGGTGGTGACGCCGGGCCCGAACCTCGAGGCTCGGGCAAGAGCCGCCCGCCGGGAGGTGCTGGGTCAGGACGCGCTCACCGGCCACACGGCCGATGATCGGGCGGAGACGCTGCTGCTGAACCTCCTGCGGGGGGCGGGACTCGACGGCCTGAGTCCGCTCGGCCGTACGGCCACGAAGCCGTTGCTGGGCATCCGGCGGGCCGAGACCGCCGCGTTGTGCTCCGATCTGGGCCTTCCGGTGGTGCACGATCCCTCCAATCAGGATCCCGCCTTCCGGCGCAATCGGGTCCGCCACGAGCTACTCCCCTTGCTCGACGACATCGCCGAACGCGACGTCGCCTCGATCCTCGCTCGCCAGGCCGACCTGCTGTCCGCCGACGCAGCCCTGCTGGGTGAGCTGGCGTCATGCCTCGACCCCACCGACGCCGCCGCGCTGGCCGCCGCCCCGGCGCCGCTGGCCGGTCGGGCGGTGCGCGCGTGGCTACGGGCCGGTTCCGATGACGAGTGCCACCCGCCCTCCGCGGCGGTGGTGGCCCGCGTGCTGGGGGTGGCCCGCGGCGACGTGGTGGCCACCGAGGTCGGAGGCGGCCGAACGGTGCGGCGCCGCTCCGGGCGGTTGTACCTCGGCTGAGCCGGGTACGGTTCGGCACGACATGGAGGAACCCCGGCTCGGACAGGTGGTTGTCGGCGAGGACGAGCTACAGGCTCGTGTCGCCGCTCTCGGCAAGGAGATCACCGAGGACTACGCCGAGAGCCCCCCGCTGCTGGTGGCGGTGCTCAAGGGCGCCTTCATGTTCCTCACCGACTTGGTGCGCGCCATCGATCTTCCCGTCGAGGTCGACTTCATGGCGGTCTCCTCCTACGGGGCGGCCACCAAGTCCTCCGGCATCGTGCGCATCGTCAAGGACCTCGATCTCGATCTGACCGGCCGGCACGTGCTGCTGGTGGAGGACATCGTCGATTCGGGTTTGACGTTGCGCTGGTTGCGCAAGAACCTCGAGACCCGGGCACCGGCCAGCCTGGAGGTGTGTGCCTTGCTGGTGAAGGACGGGCTGCAACGGGGCGACCCCGACCTGCGCTACGTGGGCTTCCACATCCCGCCCGATTTCGTGGTCGGCTACGGCCTCGACGTCGAGGAGCGCTACCGCAACCTGCGCGACGTGCGGCTCTGGCACCCCTGATGGCGAGGGGTGGCTGCCGGCGGTGACCCGGTAGCCTCTCCAGGCACTGTGAAGAAGCGCCTCCGCCGACCTCTGGTCGTGTACCTCCTGCTGGCGGTCGTCCTGCTCATCGTGGGGGCGACCTGGCTGCGCAGGGGGAACGATCCCACGAAGCTCTCCCTCGACGACTTCGAGCGCCGCATCGCCGCGGGCTCGGTGGCCGACGCCAAACTCCTCGACCGGGCCCACGCGGTGGAAGGCAAGTTGACCGACGGCACTCGCTACGAGGTCACCTTCCCCGAGCAGTACGGCGACGAGTTGACCAAGGAACTCACCGCCGCCAAGGTCGACCTCAAGGTCGACCAGCAACAGGAGTCGATCTGGGTCAGCCTGCTGCTCAACCTGCTGCCCATCGCGCTGCTCTTCGGGCTCTTCATGCTGCTCATGAACTCGATGCAGGGCGGCGGCAACAAGATCTTCTCCTTCGGTAAGGCCAAGGCCCGGCGTCACGAGCCCGAGAAGGGGAAGGTCACCTTCGAGGATGTGGCCGGCGCCGAGGAGGCCGTGGAGGAACTGCGCGAGATCAAGGAGTTCCTCGAGAGCCCAGGACGATTCCAGGCCATGGGGGCCAAGATTCCCAAGGGTGTGCTTCTGTTCGGGCCGCCGGGCACGGGCAAGACGCTGCTGGCCCGCGCCGTTGCGGGCGAAGCGGGCGTGCCCTTCTTCTCCATCTCCGGATCGGACTTCGTGGAGATGTTCGTCGGTGTCGGTGCCTCGAGGGTCCGGGACCTGTTCGAACAGGCCAAAGCTGCGGCTCCCGCCATCATCTTCGTCGACGAGATCGACGCCGTCGGCCGTCACCGTGGGGCGGGCATGGGCGGCGGTCACGACGAACGGGAGCAGACCCTCAACCAGTTGCTGGTGGAGATGGACGGTTTCGACGTGTCCACGAGCGTGATCCTCATCGCCGCCACGAACCGTCCCGACATCTTGGACCCCGCCCTCCTGCGTCCCGGCCGCTTCGACCGCCAGATCGTGGTCGACCGGCCCGACGTGGGCGGCCGGCGCGCCATCCTGGAGGTGCACGCCAAGGGCAAGCCGCTGGCCGAGGGGATCGACCTCGGTGTGCTGGCCCGGCGTACCCCCGGGTTCACCGGCGCGGACCTGGCGAACCTGATGAACGAAGCCGCCCTGCTGTCGGCCCGCCGGGGGCTCGACCTCATCGGCATGTTCCAGTTGAACGAGGCCATCGACCGAGTGCTGGCCGGACCGGAACGCAAGAACCTGGTGATCTCCGAGGACGAGAAGCGGATGATCGCCTATCACGAAGCCGGCCATGCCCTGGTGGGCCACGTGCTGCCCGACGGTGACGACGTGCACAAGGTGTCGATCGTTTCCCGGGGACGCGCGCTCGGCCTCACGTGGTACCTGCCCGATGAGCGCCACACCCAGACGGCACGGGAACTGAAGGCCAAGATGGCTGCGATCCTCGGTGGTCGGACCGCCGAGGAACTGGTCTTCGGGGAGATCACCACCGGAGCGGCCAACGACATCGAGAAGTGCACCGAGATCGCCCGGGCGATGGTCACCCAGTACGGCATGAGCGACGTTCTCGGGCCCCGCAAGCTGGGCCAGGAGGCGGGCGAGGTGTTCATGGGCCGCGACAACCTGCACCGCGATTACAGCGACGACATGGCCGGCGTGATCGATGCCGAGGTCACCGCACTCATCGAGGGCGCCCACGTCACCGCCCGAGCCGTGTTGGAACGCCATCGCGCCACCCTCGACGCCATGGCGAAGGAATTGATCGAGCGCGAGACACTCGATGACACCGATCTGGCCCGGATCTTCGCCGACCTCGAACCGTGGGCCGGCGAGCGCCCCGCGGCTCCCGCGGCCAAGAACACCTCGGTGCCGCCGGCGCCCCTGGTGCTGCCCGTGCCCGTCGGCGCGTCGCCTGCCACCCGCGACCCCGTTGCGGTGCCCGTGCCCGCCGCTCGCCGGGGAACGCTGCGTCGTCTGCTCCGGGGTCTGCGTCAAGCGCCGGGATCGCCGACATGACCGCACTCGACGATGCCGCCCATTTCGATGGCACCGCGCCGTACGGCCCCGGGCGTTTCCAGGAGCCCGTCGACGTCGCCCGCATCGAGGCAGCGGTCAAGGAGATCCTGCTGGCCCTCGGCGAGGACCTCGACCGCGACGGGCTGCGCGAGACCCCCGCACGGGTGGCCCGCATGTACGCCGAGATCTTCGGCGGCCTGCGTGAGAACCCGGCGAGCTATCTGCAGACCACGTTCGAGGCGGGCCACGACGAGATGGTCATGGTGCGCGACATCGCCATGTACTCGGCCTGCGAGCACCATCTCCTGCCCTGGGTGGGCAAGGCGCACGTGGCGTACATCCCGAACGACGACGGGAAGGTGACGGGTCTGTCGAAGCTGGCCCGGCTGGTGGACGCCTACGCCAAACGGCCGCAGGTGCAGGAGCGGTTGACCTCGCAGATCGCCGACGAACTCGACCGTACCCTGCAACCCAAGGGCGTGATGGTCGTCATCGAGGCCGAGCACCTGTGCATGACGATGCGGGGCATCCGCAAGCCGGGCGCCACGACGGTCACCTCTGCCGTGCGGGGGTTGTTCCGTACCAGCGTGGCGACCCGGGAAGAGGCCATGCGCTTCGTCCAGGGTCGCTGACCCCTAGCGACACCGTTCATGTTGCGGGCCGCCTTGTCGGCGTTCGCGGTCGTGTTCCCGGCGGAGCTACCGGACAAGACCATGATCACCACCGTGGTGCTGGTGGCCCGGTACCGCCGGCCCGGTGCCGTGTGGGCGGGCGCCGCAGGTGCCTTCGCCGTACACGTGGTGGTGGCCGTGAGCGCCGGCCGGCTCCTGGCGCTGCTGCCTACTGCAGCGGTGCGTCTGGTGGTAGCGGTGCTGTTCATGGCGGGAGCCGTGCTGTTGTGGCGAGCGGGGAACGAGGCCGCCCAGCCCGATGCCGAGGGGTCGCCGTCGTCGGCGCGAGCTGCCTTCCTGGGCACGTTCGGGGTGATCCTCCTCGCCGAATGGGGCGACCTCACCCAGCTCGCCACCGCCAGCCTGGCGGCGACGACCAGCGCGCCGGTCGGGGTGGGTCTCGGCGCGCTGGCTGCCCTGTGGGCGGTGGCGGGCCTTGCAACCGTGTTCGGCACCCGACTCCTCGGGTGGGTGGACCCGGTCGTACTGCACCGGGTGGCGGCCGTGATCTTCGGCGTGCTGGCGTTCGTCGCCCTCTTCGAGGCCGTGGCAGGCTGAGGGGCGTGCCGCCGGCGATCGTCCCCCGCTCCGGCCCCGAGGACTTCCCCGTGCTCATGGGGGTGCTCAACGTGACCCCCGACTCCTTCTCCGACGGTGGCCGCTACCTGGACCCCGACGCGGCCATCGCCCACGGCCTGGCCCTTGTGGCGGAGGGGGCGACCGTGGTGGATGTGGGCGGCGAGTCGACCCGTCCCGGCGCCGACCCGGTGCCCGTGGCCGAGGAACTCCGCCGCGTGGTGCCGGTGGTGCGGGCTTTGGCGCCGCACGTACGGGTCTCGATCGACACCCGCCACCGCGAGGTCGCCGAGGCGGCCTTGGACGCCGGCGCCACCTTGCTCAACGACGTGTCGGCCTCTCTGGCGGCCGTGGCGGCGGCCGCCGGGGCGGGTTTCGTGGCCATGCACATGCGCGGCAAGCCACGCACAATGCAGGCGGACCCTCGCTACGACGATGTGGTCGAGGAGGTCCGCACATACCTCTTGACCTGCGCCGATGCCGCGTTCGCGGCGGGAGTGGAGGAGGTCTGGATCGACCCGGGTATCGGGTTCGGCAAGACCCCGGCCCACAACTGGGCATTGCTCGCACATCTGGATGTTCTGGTGGCGACCGGACTGCCGGTCGCGGTAGGCGCCAGCCGCAAGCGGTTCCTGGGCGAAGTGCTGGGTGGGTCCGACGGGCTCGCGCCCGGGGCGGTGGCCGCTCCCGATGACCGCATCGAGGGTTCGATCGCGGTCGCCACGTGGGCCATCATGAGGGGAGTCCAGATGGTGCGGGTGCATGATGTGCAAGCCACACTGCACGCAGCCCGGGTCGTCTGCGGGTAGATCGAAGAAAACCGTCTCCGGACAAAGGAATCGCCGTGCCGCCGACCAAGGGCAAATGGGCCCAAGGCATCCAGCCCCGCAACTTCGCGTGGGTTATCAAGGACAAGCTCGCCGTGTGCGAGCGCCCCGGGGGCTACGGGGCGAACCATCGCCGCGTCCGCCGTCAGGAAGAGATCATCTGGATCCGCGAGCAGGGCTTCACCTGCGTGGTGTCCCTGATCCCCTCGCCCCACAACCTGCACAACTACGACGAGCTGGGCGTCACCTGGAAGCACCGGCCGTTCACCAGCACCGACGACATCGGGTCGTTCCTGGCCGGCTTCTTCCCCGAGTTGCGATCCATGCTGGCCGATGGCCAGAGGGTCATCGTGCACCAGGATGAACTCGGCGACCGGGTGTCGGGTGTAGTGGCGGGGTTCCTGCTGTGGTCCGGAATGATCGATTCGGGACCGAAGACGATCACCATCACCGAGCGCCTCGTGCAGCGCCAGCTCGGCCCGGTGGGGCGCCAGATGGTGACGCTGGCCGAGGCCCTGCCCAAACCCGCCAGCCCATGACCGGAGCCGCACCCGGGGGTCCCTTCGGTGACGCCATCGAGCTGCGGGGCTTGGTGGCATTGGGCTACTGCGGTGCACTGCCCGAAGAACAGCAACGACCGCAGCCGTTGCAGATCGATCTCGATCTGTATGCCGACCTCGGCCCGGCCTGCCGGAGCGACGCCCTGGACGACACGGTCGACTACGGGTCGGTGTGCTCGGCGGTCGAAAAGGTGGTCACCGGCGAACGTTTCGTGCTGCTGGAGCGGCTTGCGGAGCGCATCACCGAAGTGGTGCTCGGCGACGCCCAGGTGCGTGCCGTCACCGTCTCGGTGCGCAAGCTGCGCCCGCCGGTGCCCCAGCAACTGGCCACCTCGGGTGTGCGCATCACGAGGGCTTCGTGACCCCGCCCGCCGGTGCCGAGCCCCGGCCCGAACGGCGGGTGGTTCTGGCGCTCGGATCCAACCTGGGGGATCGCCGCCGTCACCTGCGCGAGGCCCTCGCCTCCATCCCCGGCGTCACCGCGGTCTCCCAGGTCTACGAAACCGATCCGGTCGGCGGCCCCGACCGGCAGGGGCCCTACCTGAACCTGGTCGTGACCGCCCGCACCCCGTTGGGGGCGCACCAACTGCTCGGGCTCTGTCACCGGCTCGAATCGGCCGCAGGGCGGGTGCGCAGCGAACGGTGGGGGCCGCGCACGCTCGATGTCGACATCCTCTGGATCGACGGCGAGACCTGGGATCAGCCCGACCTGGTCGTGCCTCACCCCCGAATGTTCGAACGACGGTTCGTCCTGGCACCGCTGGCCGAGGTGGCCCCCGATCTCCTGCCGGCAGGTTGGGAACGGGTGAGCGGGCGGGTCGAGGTGGTCGCAGGGTTGTGAGGGTGGCGGTCGTGGGGCAGGGCAGGGCAGGCGGTGCGCTGGCGCTGGCGTGGGCCCGGGCGGGTTGCGAGGTCCGCGGTCCCCTCGGTCGTGACGAGGTGGCCGGTGCCTCCGCCGGCGTGGATGCCGTGGTGCTGGCCGTGCCCGACGCCCGCGTGGCTGTGGTGGCGGCCGCGGTCGCGCCCCATCCGAACGTCGTGGTGGTGCACGTGGCGGGGTCGCTCGGCCTCGATGTGCTGGCGCCGCACACCCGCCGGGCCGCCGTCCATCCGTTGGTGGCGCTGCCGTCGCCCGAGGTGGGCGCCGACCGGCTGAGGGCGGAGGCCTGGTTCGCGCTCGGCGCCGGTGGCGATCCGGTGGGCGCCGCCCTCGTGGCTGTGCTCGGTGGCCGAGCCTTCGAGGTGGCCGACCGGGACCGGCCCCGCTACCACGCCGCCGCCGCCATCGCCTCGAACCACCTCGTGGCGCTGCTCGAGCAGGTCGAGCGGGTCGCCCCCGACGGTGTGCCGTTTGCCGCCTACCTCGACCTGGTGCGGGCCACCGTCGAGAACGTGGCCGCGCTCGGACCCCTCGCCGCCCTCACCGGTCCGGCGGCCCGGGGCGACACCGCCACGATCGACACGCACCTGGCCGCGCTCGACAGCGAGGATGAGCGTCTGCGCTATCGGGTGTGGTCGGACCGGTGCCGTGCCCTGGCGCTGGCGGCCGGGGCGGGTACCTCCCCCGAGGGGGATCGATGACCGATCTGGTGTCCACCATCGCCGAG
>JANMIX010000734.1:0-2838 GCA_031376015.1 Acidimicrobiia bacterium
GGCGACCCCGAAGCAGGCCGACAGCGCCGCCGCGGTGAGGGTGGTCTCGATGGGCCCAGCCGCCTGCACGTGCCCTCCGGCCAGGAGCAAGACGTGGGTGAAGCCGTCGGGGATCTCGTCGACGTGGTGGGTCACGAGCACCGTGGCCGGCGTCGAGGGATCGGCGGCCAGTTGGGCCAGCCGCCGCACCAGGTCCTCGCGACCGCCCAGATCGAGACCGGCCGACGGCTCGTCGAGCAACAACAACCCGGGATCGGCCATGAGACTGCGGGCGAGTTGCACTCGCTGACGTTCGCCTGAGCTGAGCGTGACGTAGGGCCGGCCGGCCAGTGTGGCGCAGCCGAAGCGGTCGAGGAGCGCGGCGGCGCGTTCGCGATCGGCGGCGTCGTAGTCGTTCCACCACGTCTCCAGCGCGGCGTGCTTGGCCGTCACGACGATGTCGAGCGCGCTGATGCCCGGCCGCAGCAGATCGGCGAAGGAGACCGAGACGATCCCGATGCGGCGCCGGTGGGCGCGCACGTCGATGCGTCCGAGCGTGCCGCCCAACACCTCCACCTCGCCCGCCGAGGGGTGCAGGTACAGCGACGCGATCCGGATCAGGGTGGTCTTGCCCGACCCGTTGGCCCCCAGCACCACCCAACGTTCGCCCTCCTCCACGGTCCAGTCGACGCCGTCGAGCAGGGCGTTGCCGTCCCGCACCAGGCGCACCCCGGCCAGGCGCAGAGCAGGCGTCATCCCGGGTCGATGGGGAGTTCGAGCAGGTGGGGTCGTCCCGCGGCCAGCGCGGCGCGCACACAGTCGCCCACGTCGCCGGCGGACTCCACCCGGGTGGCGGTCACACCCATGGAGGTGGCCAGGCTCACGAAGTCCACCGGCGGCTGGTCGAGATCCATGGCCACGAACCGCCCGCTGGCGGCGCTGTCGCCCCGGCTGGCGCGGAGGTTGTCACGCAGGATCCGATAGCACCGGTTGTTCAGCACCGCGAACACCACGGGGAGTGCCTCATGCGCCGCGGTCCACAACGCCTGGGGTGAGTACAGCGCCGATCCGTCGCCCACCGCGCACAGCACCGGGGTCCGGTCGCGGGCCAGGGATACCCCGCAGGCGGCGGGCATGCCCCAACCGAGGCCGCCGCCCCGGCAGAAGAAGTAGCCATCCTGCACGGCGCGGTGATGGAACCCTCGCACGTAGCCGCCGGTGGTGATCGCCTCGTCGACCACCGGCGTGCCCGCCGGGAGTGCCCGCACCAGCGCATGGGCGGCGGCCATGGGATGCATCGGATCGGCGCCGTAACGGTCCCGGGCGGTCTGTTCGAGTTCTTCCGTCTCGGTTTGGCGCGCCGTCCATGCCGCCCTGACGGCGCCGGCGGCCCGGTCGAGAGCCTCGTGCGTCAACGTCGTCTCCAACAGGCGGGCCAGCGCCCCGACGGTGCTGGGCACGTGTCCGAGCACGCCCAACCGGGTGGGCAGGTGCCGTCCCAGCAGGCTGCCGTCGGCGCTCACGTGGAGCAGGTCGCAGCCCTCGGGCAGCGGCGAGCCGTCGGTGTAGGGGTAGACAAGGAAACCGCGGTCACCCAGCAGCAGGACCATGCGGTAGCCCGTAAGGCGCGAACGGATGGCAGCCGCAGCCGGAGCAAGCATGCCCTGCCACAGGGGAAGCTCCGCCAGGGTGAGGCCCCGGCCGTGCAGTGGGGCGCTGAACACCGGCGCCCCCAACGCCCGCGACAGGCGATCGAGGGCCTCGGCGCCGGCGGGGGAGGCCAGTTCGTCACCGGCCACGATGGCGACCTCGCCGGTGCCGGCACCGCTCAACAGGGCGGCGAGTTCGTGCAGCACGTCGGTGTGGGGGACGCTGGCCAGGCGGAACTCGGAGGGTGGGGGGATGTCCCAGTCGCCGGTGGCGTCGAGGTGATCCATGCGCAACGACACGAACACCGGTCCCTCGGGGGGGCGGGCAGCGTCGTGGAAAGCCCGCCGCAACACCGTGCCCATCTCGCCGGGATGGCGGACCTCCTGGCCCCACTTCACCGTCGCCGCGGCGAGGCCCACGAGGTCGCCCGAGAGCATCGGCTCGGCCGCCAGGTGGGCGGTGTGCTGCTGGCCGGCGGTGACCACCAGCGGCGCCCGGTTGGCGGCGGCATTGGTGAGATTGCCGATGGCGTTGCCCAGACCGGCCGAGGTGTGCAGGTTCACGAACGCGGGGCGCCCCGTGGCTTGCGCGTAGCCGTCGGCCATACCGACCGCGGTGGCCTCCTGCAGGGCCAGCACGTAGTGCAGGTCCTCTGCGGTGGCCAGCGCGTCGATTAGCGGCAGCTCCGTCGAGCCGGGGTTGCCGAACAGGTGACGCACCCCTTCGGTGCGCAGCACTTCGAGGAGCACATCGCGTCCGCGTCGCTCGGCCATGGGGCGGAAGGTATCCCGGATCAGCCCAGTTCGCGGACCAGCACCGCAACGGCCGACAGGAAGGAGATGGCGAGCACGTAGGGCCGGGCGTGGCGGCGGTCGAGATGGCGCGCCAGGGGATGCGAGGCGGCGATCCCCACGGCCACGCCGGGCATCAGCGCCAGGCTGGGCAGGAACTCATCCGCTCCCAACCGGCCGACGCAGGCGAGGGTGATCATGCCCAGCACGCCGCCGACCATGAAGAAGCGGGGGAGCGTGGCCCGCAGCAGGGCGGGCGGCTCGTGCTGGTAGGGCAGCGCGATGGGTGGCCCGCCGATGCCCGACACGGTGCCCATGAACCCGGCCAGTGCGCCGGCGCCGATGAGGGCGGACCGGGTGCGCCGTAACGACAGCCCCGACGCCGACAGCCCCACGGCCAGGAGCACGAGCCCGGCGA